>JPUR01000266.1 GCA_001321835.1 Marinosulfonomonas sp. PRT-SC04 | reverse complement strand
GGCTTAAAACCTATTCGTGGAAAGTCAAATGGTCGGATCAGGCAACCAGCGACTGGCTCCCGATTGCCCAACTCGGCTCCAATGCCCTTAAGGTCTGGTTCCCACCAGAGGCCGGCACTCAGGTTGTTGTGCTTTCACCAGGTGGCGACACAACAAAGGGTATAATTTATCCGGGCCCGTTCATGGGCTTGCCGCCGGCTGGTAATTTTGAGGGGACAATCACAGGTTCCGGTGATGTTGTGGCCTCAAATATCAGCTTGGTGGGGCATGTTCACGGCGGAATCAAACCCGGCCCCTCTGACACGGGAAGCCCTAAATAGATCAGGGGGAACCGCCAGAGGATTGAACGCCCGCTCGCCGACAATATGCCCGCATGAATGGGCTCCATGCGATAACAGGGCGAGAAGTCGGCGGGATCGAACATCTGCGCCAGTCTATCCGCGATATACTGACGACACCGATCGGGTCGCGGGTCATGCGTCGCGACTATGGCAGTCGGCTGTTTGATCTTATCGATGCCCCATATTCTGCCGCCACCAAGCTCGGAATTATTGCAGCCACCGTCGAGGCCCTCATGCTTTGGGAGCCTCGCATCGAGGTCGAGGAAGTTTCGCTGCGCACCTTCCAGCCCGGTCATATCACAATCGATCTAGCCGGCCGGTATTTGCCCGACGGGATCGATGTAACTCTCGATGGGATCGAAGTCGGATGAGTGTATTTTCTGCCATCAACCTTGCTGACCTACCGGCCCCGGATGTCGTCGAAACCCTCGATTACGAGAGTATTTTGGCGGACCTTAAGGCCGACCTCGTGATGCGTCACCCCGACTTGGCAGAAGCCCTATCCTTGGAGAGCGAGCCCGTGGTCAAGCTGCTAGAGGTTGTAGCCTACCGCGAAATAGTGCTGCGCCAGAGGGTCAATGACGCGGCCCGCGCGAACATGCTGGCCTTTTCCGTTGGCGCTGATTTGGAAAATCTGGGGGCCTTGTTCGGGGTTGTCCGCGGAGTGATCCAAGAGGCCGACCCATCGGCCATCCCGCCAATGCCCGCAATTGTTGAAGATGACACTCGCTTGCGCACCCGCATCCAGCTGGCGCTCGAGGGTTTTAGCACAGCAGGGCCGGTCGGGGCCTACATTTTCTGGGGCTTGTCCGCGTCCCCTGATGTCAAGGATGTCGGTGTCACCAGCCCCGCGCCAGGACAGGTCGAGATCACGGTGCTGTCGCGCATTGGCGATGGCGCGCCCAGCGGCGCGCTGATCGCAACCGTTGCCAGCGCCTTGAATGCCGATGATGTGCGCCCACTGACCGATCAGGTGTTCGTCAAAGCCGCCACCATCACCGCCTATTCGGTTGAGGCCTCACTGACGCTTTATGACGGTCCAGACAGTGCATTGGTTGTGGCCGCCGCCAATGCGGCCGTTGCAACCTATGTTGAAACCAATCACCGCTTGGGTCGCGACATCACGGTCTCGGGCCTGCATGCGGCACTGCATCAATCTGGCGTCCAGAACGTGGCTCTTGCGGCCCCCGCAGCGAGCCTGGTGATTGCCGCCGACACAGCGGCCCATTGCACCTCGATTACAATTACATTCGGAGGCCGTGATGCTTGATATCGCCAGCCTGCTGCCGCCCAATTCAACCCCAGCCGAGCGCGCATTGGAGCAATCCACAGCGCGGATAGGGGCTGTGCCGGTGCCTATTGCAACCCTGTGGAACCCTGACACATGCCCCGCCGCCATTCTGCCCTGGTTGGCTTGGGCCTTGTCGGTTGATCATTGGGACAGCGGCTGGTCCGAGGATGCCAAACGTCAAAGCCTGCGCAAATCTATTAGCATTCACCGCGTTAAAGGCACGGTGGCATCGGTCAAGCTGGCGCTGGCCGCAGCCGGTTACGGTGACGCCACCGTTGTCGAGCGTTTTGGTTGGGAAACCCACAATGGCGCATATAATTATGATGGCTCGATCACCTATTCGGAGCCGGATCATTGGGCAGAATACCGGATTTATCTGACACGGCCAATCACCATTGAGCAAGCCGACCAGGTGCGCAAAATTCTTGCCACTATCGTCCCCGCCCGCTGTCACCTCAAGGGGTTGTTCTTCACAGAGGCCCTCAACACCTACAACAACCGCATCCGTTACGATGGTGCCTTCACCCATGGAGTTGCCTAATGGCTGACCTTGAAGAAACCCTGGCTTGGGCCGATGGTGTTTACCAGATCGAGCAAACCGATCCCGTTGTTGGCGGCCCGCCGGATTTGGCGCTCGGCCAAGGCATTGCGAATGTGCAAGCCCAGCAATTGGCGGATCGCACCGGCTGGTTAAAAGCCGCGATCACCGCGTTGCAAAATGTGGCAGTCTCGCAGGCCGACATTGACGCCGCGATTGCAGCATTGCTCGACGGCGCACCTGGGGCGCTTGATACGCTGAATGAACTGGCCACGGCTCTTGGCGATAGTGATAATGCAATGGCCGCGATCATCACCCAGCTTGGCCTTAAACTGGATGCGACCACCTACACGGCCGCAGATGTTTTGGCCAAGATCAAAGACGCGAATGCTGAGATGCGCTCAC
>JPUR01000265.1 GCA_001321835.1 Marinosulfonomonas sp. PRT-SC04 | reverse complement strand
GTGACCCGCGAATATGTGATCAATGATGGCGGCAGTCAGATCGACACTTTGGCGCCCTCGGGCAGATAGCTTTCAAGGCCGGTCCAATCACCTGCATACCCAATCAGCCCACGCATCCGCTCCAGCGCTTGTTCCAGCGTCATGATTGATTTTCGATCCAGCACAAATGGGCGGAATTCATCCTTGGTGCGGATGCGTGCATAGGCCTGCATCAAATCCAGCAACGTGGCGCTATAGGTGACGCGGCGAATGCGCGTGACATCTTCGGGCAAGCCCCGCGCAAAGAAATCGCGCCCCATTTGGTCGCGGGCCATCAGCTTGGCAGCACAATCGCGCATCGCCTGTAAACGCTCAAGCTGAAAGGCCAGATGCGCCGCCAAATCCTCGCCCGACGGCCCTTCTTCATTGGGGTCAGGTGGCAGCAAAAGGCGTGATTTCAAAAATGCCAACCACGCTGCCATCACCAAATAATCTGCGGCAAGTTCAAGCCGTAACTCTTTGGCTTCATCAACAAATTTCAAATATTGCCTTGCCAGTTCCAGCACGGAAATCTTGCGGAGATCAACCTTTTGAGTGCGCGACAAGGTCAGCAGCAAATCCAGTGGACCCTCATAGCCATCAACATCGACAATCAGGGCTTCGGCCACCAACCGCTGCTCAACCGCAAGCGGCTTATCCAGTTTAAATTCGATTTCACTCATTCTCACGCCCATTAATCAGGCTCGCAAGTTCGGCCTCCAGCGTAGAAATGTCAATATTATCAGCTGGAACCCGTCTTTTAAGGGCCGAATCAGCCCGCATTTGCGCCACGTCGGTGAATTCACCAGCTTGCTCGGCGATCACATCCATTTCCGAAATCTCGCCATTGCAGTGCAGGATCATGTCCATCCCCGCCGCCAGCGCCGCCTGCGTTCGGCTGCGCAGATCGCCCGTCAGCGCCTGCATCGACAGATCATCCGTCATCAGCAGGCCAGAAAAACCAATTTGGTTGCGGATTAATTTGGACATAATCAATGACGTGGTCGCAGGCTGATCCGGGTCAATATCCTCATAGACGATATGCGCCGACATCCCCAGCGGCAGATCATTCAACGCCCGCATGGCGGCAAAATCGACGGCCTCCAGATCAGCACGTTTGGCCGCAACCCTTGGCAGCTGCTTATGGCTGTCCAAGGTGCCGCGCCCATGTCCTGGCATGTGTTTTAGCACCGGCAACACCCCGCCATCCAGCAGCCCATCCGCCACCGCACGGGCCACTGTCGCCACAGTTTGCGCATCCTCGCCATAGCAACGGTTGCGCAGAAACGGGTGCGTTTGGGCATTCGCCACATCGGCGCAGGGGGAACAATTGCTGTCAATGCCAACGCGGCGCAGCTCATCGGCAATGATGCGCGAGCGCAGGTACATGCTGCGGCTGGCGGCCTCAGGATTGCGCGCAACCTGATCCAGCGGCGGCAACCAATGACGCCAATGCGGCGGCGTCATCCGCTCGACGCGCCCGCCCTCTTGATCAATGGTGATCACCGCGTCACGGCCAACCGCGCGGCGCAAATCAGCCGTCAGACGGCGCAACTGCTCAGGATTATTGATATTGCGGGCGAACAGGATGAAGCCCCACGGATTGGTCGCTGCGAAAAACGCAGTTTCATCGGCAGACAAATGTTCACCGGCACAGCCAAACAGATAGGCGCCCTGCCGCGGCTCTTGGCTCAGGTCCGGCCCCAGAACCATGCGCCTAGCGCACTTTTACAGGAATACAGGCCGCCTTTTCCGCCAGCAATGCAGAACAAAACCGCCGCGCATCAGACAGATCATCAAAGCCCATCGCCCGCAAACGGTAAAAGGTCCGCCCGCCGCTTTGGGCCTTTTGGATCACCCGCGATTTGCCCTGCATATATTCAGTAAACCGACCATAGAGCCGGTCCCACTCCTTCTGCGCAACCTCGGCGGAATCATAGGCACCAAGCTGGGCCAAACGGGTGCCCGGCGGGATGCTTGCCGCATCAACCACGGCGGCAGGCGCTGATACCACAAGGGCTGCGACCACTTCGACCGAGGCTGTGGCGGGGGTGGTGTTCAACCCCGCAGGGCGGCCGCGAGGCCGTGGCGAACGTGAAACACCGGCGATATCGGCAGAAATTCGGCGCGTTGTTTTGATGGGGGCGGTTGCCGTTACAGCAGCCAACTTGGCCAGTGGTTTTGTATCAGCGACGATCTGATCGACCATTGCCAGCGCTTCGGCCACGGCGATATCGGTGGCCGAAAGTTGCGGCGCGGTGGGCGAAATAGCGGCCACAACAACGCCCGTGCCATCACCAACAACAGCCGGCAATTTGGCGGCTGGCAGGTTTTCGCGCAACAGGGCTGGTGCCGTTATTTCCAGGCTTTGCGGGCGCGTCACTTCGGCAGCTTCGGCCATCGGGGTTGCCTCAGTGCGGGGTGCGGGGCGCTGCAAACCGGCTTGATCCGCCGTGGTCACGCCAACGCCAGACGGCGCCAACACCAGGCGGTCAGCGGTCGGAGCCGCAACGCCATTGGCCTGCACCCGATTGACTGAAAGCCCCTGATGCGCGGCTTGCTCGCCACCTGGCTTTTCAGGCTGGATACGCATCGGCCCATCAAGCGCGCGCACCACAGGAACACCCGTGACATCACGCACCAACAATTTATAACCCCACACGCCAATCCCGACGACCAAGGCCACCGACATCGCGGCACCTGCCCCATTGATCAGTTTGGAAAGCTTACGCGATTTACCCACAGCTTGCGGCGCCTTTTCTGCGCCGCGGTATTCAACATCCGCCATTTTATGCCTCACTGCCCCCCCGAAATCACACGGGGGTGGCCACTCTAATCTGCCTCAAGACCACGGGCGGCGCGCTTGTTATCAGCGCATTTCCTCAGCCGGAGTCACCCCTAGAATACCAAGTCCGGACGAAATAACAATGGAGACCGAACGAATAAGGGCGATTTTCGCCTGTGAGGTGGCCACATCGCCGTCTTGCAGGAAGCGAAGCTCGGGCAAATCATTGCCCCGATTCCACAACGCGTGGAATTCTCCGGCCAAATCATAGAGGTAAAACGCCACCCTGTGCGGCTCGTGGGTGCGCGCTGCAATCTCGATCAAACGCGGCCATTCGGCCAGTTTTTTCAGCACGGCCAGCTCGGCCACATCGGTGATGCCCGACAAATCCGCCGCCGCCAGCGTGGCGTCATCCACCGCGATATCAGCAGCACGCGCCTTGCGCAGCACCGAATGGATCCGCGCATTGGCATATTGCACGTAAAACACCGGATTGTCCTTGGATTGCTCAAGAGCCTTGGAAAAATCAAAGTCCAGCGGCGCGTCATTCTTGCGGGTCAGCATCACAAAACGGGTGACATCACGACCAACCAGATCAATCAAATCACGCAGCATCACAAATGTACCGGCACGTTTTGACATCTTGAACGGGACCCCATCCTTGAACAGCCGCACCAGTTGGCACAGCTTCACATCGAGCGGCACAGTGCCCCCCGACATCGCCGAAACCGCCGCCTTCATGCGCTTAACATAGCCACCGTGATCGGCGCCAAACACATCAATCAGCTCATCAAAGCCGCGCTGAATTTTGTCGTAATGATAGGCAATGTCAGGCGCAAAATAGGTCCAGCTGCCGTCCGATTTTTTAACCGGACGATCCACATCATCGCCATGCTCCGTTGAACGGAACAGGGTTTGAATGCGTGGATCCCAATCCTCGCCCGCCTTACCTTTTGGTGGCTCTAACGTGCCCTCATAGATCAGACCCTTGCTGTCCAGATCGGCCAAACAGGCTTCAATCTTACCCGTGCCATACAGCGATTTTTCCGAGAAAAATACGTCCATTTCAACGCCGAGCATCGCCAGATCCTCGCGGATCAGCACCATCATCGCATCGGTGCCGAAAGTGCGCAGATCATCCAGCCAGACATCTTCAGGCTGATCAATATACTTGTCTCCAACCTTGTCTTTTAAGGCTTTACCAACCGGAATTAGATATTCACCGGGGTACACCCCCTCGGGAAACGACACCTCTTGGCCATGCGCCTGAAGGTAACGCAAATAAACCGAGCGCGCCAAAGTGTCGATCTGACTGCCGCCATCATTGATCACATATTCGCGGGTCAC
>JPUR01000264.1 GCA_001321835.1 Marinosulfonomonas sp. PRT-SC04 | reverse complement strand
CCCTCGTCAACGATGTGTGCAATGTACCATAAGGGTTGAATTTTGTTTTCATATTGCTCTCATGGATGCCTCGAAAGCAATGTCTTGATGTCGGTTCTGATCTCGGACAGAAATTTGTGGGTGTCATTTTCGTGCCGCGATAACCTTGAGTGGACGCCTTCGATGTCCTTATCGGTTGCCGTTTTGGCGTTGTTGATGTCCTTTTCCATAGATTTCATGCGTTGTTTATTCAGCACCTGTCCCACTTCCAGCCGAAGAGCGAATGCCCCGAGCATCGCTGCAAAAGGCCAGAGAACCTTAAACCATTCAAAAAATGTCATTGTGGACCTTTCAATCGTCACGAAATACGGCGTGACAGGTTGGTACCAAAGCCGCGCTCATATTGGTTCTGCTGATACTGGGATTCCGATCGCATAAAACCCTCTGGCGGGTTCCCTATTCGGGGCGTGTTGCTTTGATCGAAGTGCTGTATCCTGCTTCTGAGAGTTCATGAATTGCGGTTTCGACCACCCATTCACCAGAGGCTGCTGAGCTGAAATCGAGGAGCTCGATCTTACTTTCCGCCACGATAGACGGGTTTCCCGGCATGCTGATATCGAGAGTTTCGACAGCGCGATCTGCTCGGCGGGCCTCGGCATCGGCTGCTGATCGGGCTTCTTTTTTCGTCCGAAATCTCTGAGGTAGCCGGCGGATCGGCTCACGGTCCCCGACCTTCACCTCAACGTCGGCTCCTTGCTCGATGTCACGATAGGTGGCAATCACGGTGCCGACCGCCTCTCCCAAACTGCGCCGCATCTGCCAACGCGAGACGCTGGGCTGTGAAAGCGAGGTTTTGGGCATGGGGCGACCAGATGCTGTGATGGCATCGGCATGGCGCCCCAGAAACAGCCGGCCGCCGGCGGGTTTGGCAATCAGGTCGTGCGTGTATGCAATTCGGGTCAGGACTGCGATATCGGATTCATCGATTTGATCTATATGACCAGGCACAATCACGGCGGCCGCCTCGGTGATGGCTGGCTTTAGCCCATTGTCCGATGCCATCTTTGAGGCGATCGCTTTCAAGGTAAGGCCGGCTGGCCATGAACGGGTTTTATGTTGGTGGATCGGGGCCATGCCATTTGAGGTTTCGCCTTGAACCTTGGCGCGGCAGGTTGCTGTGATCTGGCGCGGTGGCCCGCTTTCCTCGATTTCGTCGGCAATAAAAACGCCCATGTCACGAAATCCAAATAGATAGCCCAGCTCAATTTTAACCTCGGCACCAGGCTCGGGCAGCGAGAACCGTTTAAGGGC
>JPUR01000263.1 GCA_001321835.1 Marinosulfonomonas sp. PRT-SC04 | reverse complement strand
GGCGCCGGTCGAAAACCTCCGCGCACCGAAAGCCCTGTTGTTCAGAGGTTCCCTATTTTATTTCAGGCGGTCGACACCACTTTGGCCGCAGCGGCCAGCGCGCCGTCCCCATGCGCAATCCCCAGCGCCTCCAGCCCGGCCTCGATCACCCCCAGAACACCCAGCACCATATGCGCATTGACATGCCCCATATGACCGACGCGAAAATACCCATGCCAGGCCGGATCGCCGGGCGGGGCCATGCCAAGACCAATGCCCAAAGTCACACCGGCCCGCTCAGACACCCAATCGCGCAACGCAGTGCCGTTTGGCGCGCCGATCCGCACCGATGTCACCGCATGACTGCGATTGGCGGGATTAACAATGTTCAACTCAATCGCGCCCGCTCGCCCGTTCAGCGGCCCGCTCAATGCCCCGTCCATCTGCCCCCATGCATCAAACGCCGCCCAAACCGTTTTCGCCAGTTTTTCATGCCGCGCCCAAACCGCCTCAATGCCCTCTTCATGCACCAACATTTTTAGGGCCTCATGCAGTCCAAACAAATGATGCGTCGGGGCCGTGCCTGAAAAATACTGGTAAAACGCCTCTGGCTGCGCCCGTGGCCGCCAGTCCCAATATGGCGACACACCCTCCGCCGTCTGCCGCACCGCATCGGCCTTGTCGTTGAAGAACACAAACCCCAATCCCGTCGGCACCATCATGCCTTTTTGCGAGGCCGCGACCATCACATCAACCCCCCATGCATCCATCTCAAAGCGATCCACCGCAAGCGAAGCGATGCAATCCACCATCAATAATGCGCTATGCCCGACCGCATCCATCACCTCGCGCACGGCGGCAATGTCATTCTTCACCGAGGTCGAGGAGTCGACATGCACCGCCATCACCGCCTTGATTTCACCGCCCGTATCACGGCGCAACGCCGCCTCAAGCCGATCCAAATCAATGCTGTCGCGCTTGCCGTGATCAATCACCTCCACCTCAACCCCAAGCCCGCCGGCAATCGCCGCCCAGCCCTGCCCAAACAGCCCCGTCGCCAGCACCAAAACCTGGTCGCCACGCGACAGAACATTGCTTAATGCAGCCTCCCATGCGCCATGCCCATTGCTGATATAAATCGCCACATTATGCTCGGTGCGCCCGACCAGTTTCAGATCCCGCACAATGCCTTCCACCATGCGCTCGATCTCGGAACCATAGATATTTGGCGACGGCTGATGCATCGCCTGCAACACCCGATCCGGCACCACAGAAGGGCCAGGAATAGCCAGATAAGAACGACCGTTAGACAATGACATAAAGCGCGTACTCCGTTTGCTATAGCCGAACGCTATTGCCTGAAAACAGCCCCGTCAATTGCCCGCAACGCAGACATGACTTAAAGCACCGCACCGGCTTGCAAGCCCCCCCGCAGCACGATAAAATAGATCAGCAACTGCGCACAGGACCCGTTAACCGTGACCAAATCCCAGAACAACAAGCCCCAGAATAGTGACCCGTATTCATCGAAAATCCTGATGCGTCGGCTCTGGAATGATTATCTGAAAGATCACATCTGGTGGATGCTGATCGCCCTTGTGTTCATGATCATGGAAGGCTCGTCGCTGGGCATCCTCAGCTATATGTTGCAACCAATGTTTGACAATGTGTTCGTCGATGGCGATGCCGATGCGATCTGGTGGGTCGGCGGCATTATATTTGGGCTATTTCTCATGCGCGCCATCACCGAGGTCTGCCAGAAAACCATCCTGACCCGCATTGCCCAGAAAACCTCAACCAAAATGCAGGTTGATCTGCTGGATCATTTGATGAAACTCGACTCGGTGTTTTTCCAGAAAAACCCGCCCGGGGCGCTGATGGAACGGGTGCAGGGCGATACCGTTGTGGTGCAATCGGTCTGGGGCGTGGTTATTTCCGGCGTCGGGCGCGATATTATCGGGCTGATTGTGCTGCTGGGGGTGGCGGTGTCGATCGATTGGCTCTGGGCGGCGGTGGCGATTATTGGTGCCCCTTTGCTGGTGCTGCCGATCTATGTTTTGCAACGCTATATCCGGCGCAAAACCAAACAGATGCGCCAAAACGCGGCCGAGCGTTCCACCCGTCTGGACGAAGTGTTCCACGGCATCAATCCAATCAAATTGAACCTGCTGGAAAGCTACCAACTGGGCCGTTTTAACCGCATCACCGACAAAATCGTCGCCGCAGAAATCAAAACCGCCGCTGGGCGCGCGATGATCCCCTCGATGATCGACATCATCACCGGGCTTGGATTTTTCGGCGTGCTGATGGTCGGTGGCCATGACATCATTGAAGGCGAAAAAACCGTCGGTCAATTCATGAGCTTTTTCACCGCGATGACGCTGGCCTTTCAACCGATGCGCCGCCTTGGCGCCAGCGCTGGTATTTGGCAAGTCGCCGCCGCCAGCCTCGAGCGGTTGTACCAACTTTTTGACGAGACCCCGACCATCACATCGCCCGCCAAACCCACACCATTTAAAACCGGTGCCGACACCACGCTGGTGCTGAAAAACGTCAGCTTTGCCTATGATGACACCCCGGTTTTGAACGCCACCAATCTGGTCGCTGAAAGCGGCAAAACCACCGCCTTGGTCGGCGCATCAGGCGCAGGAAAAAGCACCATTTTCAATGTGCTGACCCGCTTGGTCGAGCCACAATCAGGCACCACCACAGTTGGCGGCATTCCGATCAATGCGCTAAGCCTGCCCGATCTGCGCGGCCTGTTTTCGGTGGTGACACAAGATGCGCTGCTGTTTGATGAAACCATCCGCGAGAACATTCTGCTGGGCCGCACCGACGTTACCGACAGCCAATTAAAAGACGCGCTGGACGCCGCCCACGTCACCGATTTTCTCGACAAACTGCCAAACGGGCTCGACAGCCCCGCAGGCCCGCGCGGATCGAACCTATCAGGTGGCCAACGCCAACGCATCGCGATTGCACGCGCGATTTTACGCGACACACCAATCCTGTTGCTGGACGAGGCCACCTCGGCACTGGACGCCCACTCCGAAGCCGTGGTGCAAAAAGCGCTGGAACGACTGTCAAAGGGGCGCACCACATTGGTGATCGCGCACAGGCTCTCGACCATCCAATCCGCCGATAAAATCATCGTGATGGACCGCGGCCGCGTGGTCGACCAAGGCACCCACGAAGAGCTTTTGGCCGGCGGCGGCATCTACGCCGAATTGCACCGCCTACAATTCAAGGAAACCGCCCCAATCGGGGGCCGCAACCCACTGGATGCCGCCCACCACGACACGGCGGCAGGCACCCTACCAGCCCGCACAAACCCAAAACCAAACCTCTTCACCCGCTTCGCCCAGCGTTGGTTCGGGCGGTAAGAATGCGGGCTTTGCCCTAAGACCTTCGTATTATTAGCAATAACGCACCTATCCGCTTCACGTCCGAACAAACCCACCAAGCCAATGGATGTTGTAAGCGCCGTATGCTCCCGTTACGTTCCCCTCAACGATAAACTGGAAGGATGGATGGTATGTCAAAGATCGCGGTATTGTTGACGCAAGGATTTGCCGATTGGGAGTATGCTCTGATTGGTGGGACGGCTGGACCGTTCTATGGATTTGATATTCAATATTTCACTCCAGTCACTGGCGAAGTTCGTTCACAAGGCGGGCTTACAGCCGACCATTACACAAGACTTGGATGCCCTCGAAAAGTGGAAGCCCGATGCCATTGTTGTCGTCGGTGGTATGATTTGGCAGGCGAGCGACGCGCCAGATATTAGCAGCGTTCTCAAGACCCAACACGCTTGTGGAGCTGTTGTTGCAGGCATATGCGGCGGCACTCTGGCTCTCGCTCGTGCAGGGCTGCTCAACAATGTGCGCCATACTTCAAATGACCCAGACTTCCTTAGTCAGAACGCGCACGGCTACGAGGGGGCCGAGCGCTATGTCAGCAGCACGTCGGCAATTTCGGACGATAGGGTGATAACTGCGTCGGGTACTGCGCCCGTCAGTTTCACGGCGGCAGTTTTCGAAGCTGTGGGTTTAGATCAAGGAAAAGTAATGCAATTCAAAGCGATGATGGCAGCAGAACACACCTAACGCTCAATGGGTCGCGTTGCACCTACCCCGAGGTCCAGACGCGGCGCGTGATTGATAGATATGCCGACAAAACGCCACATCACATCAATACCCTCGCCCCAACCTCGCCGGATCAACCCCCGCCAAATACCGCACCAACCGCCACAAATTCCGCGCCCCCTGCCGCACCCAACCAGCCTCCTGATACCGCACAGCACTGGTGACAGCCTCCACCGACAATCCACACAACCGCCCCCGAAGGCGACGCGCCATCGCCACATCCTCCATCAACGCAATGTCCGAAAACCCGCCCACCGCATCATACAACTCCCGCGAAATCAACAGCCCCTGATCGCCATCCTGCAACCCAAAAACACCCGCCCGCACATTCGCCCACCCCGCCACCATC
>JPUR01000262.1 GCA_001321835.1 Marinosulfonomonas sp. PRT-SC04 | reverse complement strand
CCGTTTTTGACCTCAAATTTCAGCATCTAAACAGACTATTTTTTGACCTTTTTTTTACTATAATTTTTCTGTCACGCGTCCATCACGTGGAATTTTTTTCTGTAGCCCTTTTGTGGTCATCGTTGCATAAACCGTCACTACTTAGGTAGTGACGGTTTATGCAACTTTTGCAGTTGCGTCGCCACCCATTCGGGATGGCTAAAAACTCCCGCTTAGGTGCTAAGGGGAGCTTGTAATCAGAGAGGAAAGTTTCAGGATTTTTATTGCATCAGTTCGGGGGCACTCCGCCCCCTCTGTTACTCGTTGAATCTTGGAGCATAGGCATAGCGTCTATGCTCACGGTGATATTGGAAGGCTATGCGTCTTTCGTCTGTTTCTTCCACTTCTTCCGAGCTTGTCAGCATCTCATCTGTGGTGATCTCGTCATCAGGCTTTAAAACACCCTTTAAAACGCCACCAGTTGCGATAAATCGCATTTTAAACGTCTGTCTGGTCATCTCATGCAGCCAAGCCCCAGAATCGCGTGTAAGCGTCAAATCATCAGGCTTTACGCTATATTTCAGCGTTTCGCAGATCGCTTTATCAAGCTGTCCCTCTGCAAATTGCTTAACCGTCTTGACGTTCACGCTTGGGGCGTAGTCGGCTGTTAGGGCTTTTTGCCACATTTCGACCCACTCAGACTGTTTAATATAATTTTTTGTGAAATAGCTAGGCTTAACCAACAATAGGGCGTGATAGTGGGGATGTGCTCGCATGTCGCCATCCTTTCCCCTGGTTACTTCTGTTGTTCTAATAAACCCTGCAACACCCTTTTTAAATGCCACTGTTTCGCTCATACGCTTCCATGAGGCATTCATGTCCTTGAGGGTGTCCCTCAAGTCCACAAGGTCGCAATTCCGCACGGTGAGCGTTAAAAACACCCATCTATGGGTAGGGTACTGCGTTTTGATTTCTTCAAGTTTCTGAAACATGACGGCTCTCCATAACAAAGACCTACGCCATTGGCAGACAGGGCAGAACCGTACACGGCAAAAAAAGGCTTGTTTCAAAACCAGCTTATCTTCACCAAAGCCGAATTTTAAAATGCCCGAACAGCCGTTAATCCGTTCTGCATACTTGTTAAATTCTTCGGAGTATTCATACAGCATTTGCACCGATTGGGCGTTAGATCGGTGAGTGTCCCAAGGAGTTTCTTTTGGTGCTAAATCTGTTAAAAATTGACTTATGCCATGTTTGTCGTGATATGATTCTTCCATAGAAAAGCTCTTAAGTTGTGGATGTCAGATACCCATCAATTTACGAGCTTTTTTTCTATCTGTCAAATCATGCTCAAACCCTTGCTATACATGGCTTAGAACCCATTTTCTAATCTCGAAGTTATCCCTTAATAATAAATACAAGGTGCAAACACCGTTTTTGACCTCAAATTTCAGCATCTAAACAGACTATTTTTTGACCTTTTTTT
>JPUR01000261.1 GCA_001321835.1 Marinosulfonomonas sp. PRT-SC04 | reverse complement strand
TTACGCTGAAGCGAACCGGCTGGAAGCCGGTGGCTTAAAACCTATTCGTGGAAAGCGAATCTTGGTGATGGCATAATTTTCAGGTGGCGTATCATGGATGTGATTCATGCATCCAATATTTCCAGGAAAGGAAAGATACGCCATGACAGAGACTACAGTTACACCGCTCATGCGGCCAGGGGAATTTTGCGATCAGCTCACATCGGTTCTGCGCAGTGGCGCTCAGGCGTTGTTGGCCCAGGCCATTGAGGCGGAGGTTGCCAGTTTTATGGCCTGCCATGCTCAAGAACAGCTTGAGGATGGGCGTGCGCGGCTTGTGCGTCACGGGCATTTACCCGAGCGGGAAATCCAGACCGGGATTGGG
>JPUR01000260.1 GCA_001321835.1 Marinosulfonomonas sp. PRT-SC04 | reverse complement strand
GGCAAAAGCCCCTTGGCATTTGAACGAAAGGCCGCATAAATGAGTTGAGAGACCGGAACACTAGCGCGACAAGACCAAAACTGGATGCGGCCACCGCATCGATGGCAAAATACTGGGGCACAGAAACACAAGGCCAAGTGATGGACAATTGCCTGCAACTGTTTGGCGGCTATGGCTATATGTCGGAATATCCAATTTCACGGGCCTATGCCGACGCACGCATACAACGCGATATATGGCGGCACCAATGAGATCATGAAGGAATTTATTGCCCGCTCAATCGATGTATAGGGTAAATCCCATCTAACTAGACACACGTGTGCGCCTTCCGATCTGAACACATTTAGCCGGTTGGCGTTAGCGCTTTATAGCCAAACATCATGTAATCTCGCTGATAAATATCACGGGTTACCGCCTCGATATCGGCATCATAAATCTCACTCAACGTGATCGGATGGGGCGCAGGTGCTGAAGATAAATCAACAGTGTCTATGCCAACCTGCTGACACAACTGCGCCAACCCTTCGGTCAGTTGATCTTCTCTCAACACCATATCCGGCAGGGAAAACTGCCCAAAGCCTTGTAAAATTTGCGCCTGACTGGCCCATGCTGCATCAATCCGAATGCTGGTTTGGCCTCGAAGATTGTCTTTTAAAAACGCTAAAAACTGTAAAAATGCCGCGCGGTGCGCGCGTCGATCATAGGATGCGTCGATCGACCCTTCGGGGATTTTCAAATCGTATTCATTGCGCAATTTCTCGCGAATTTCAGGGTAGCTGTCAGCGCCGGTGCCCAGAATATGCTCGCAAAACGCCGCATGTGCCCGCACCACAGGATGCCGGATGATCGTAAAACTGCGATGGCCGGTATGTTTACGTTTCCATTGGCGCAGAGTTTTTTGATTAAATCCGCGCTGCAAATCACCGCCACCATCGAGCGCCGCCAGCCATTGCTCCGCTTGTGCGCCAATCCCCCCCTTGATCGGCAAATACATAATCGGGGCTTTTGCCGCCGCCACATAACTGGGTACAATCGGGCCTCTACGTGGCTCAAAATTTGGGGTTCGGGTCAGGTTGAAAGGATCGATGCAGCTCAAGGCCTCAACCATTTCATCATAGTTGATCACCTTATCGCGCAACGCCCCCGGGTTTTGCCGCCGCAGGTTGGTGGAAATCGCATCAATCTTGCTCTCCACCCCTAAATATTCGGCCAGCCCGTTCAGAACATCAACATTTTGAATATCCTCATAGGCGAGGTAAAACGCGCTCTGGCCTGTGTATTGCAGCTCATTCAGAATTTTCAGCTGAAAGGCCTGATACTCTGCAACATGTTCTCTGAATTCGTCCAACTTGAATATAACTTTGGCCGTTTCACGCTTGTCGCCGATACCCAATTTCCATTGGTTGGTTGTCCAGGCTATCAGTTCCGAAATGTAACTTTCCAGCGGATTTCGCGTCAGAATGATTTTGCCACAGCGCTTATCCGGTAAGAAATGCGCCAATGCGCGGGCATCGTGGCTCGAGAAATAGCGAAACCCGACCAGATTATTTGGCTGTGCCTTCATCTCGTTTATCAGTCGGATTGGATCGGCTTCGCGCATGGCCAGCGTTACGCCATGCAGTTCGGTGCGCTCTCCATCGCCGATGAAATAGGGGTTATAGGCCTCGCCGTGAGCCATGATCCCTTTGAACTGATTAAGGTTAGAGCATAAAAAATTAGAGCCGGTACGCT
>JPUR01000259.1 GCA_001321835.1 Marinosulfonomonas sp. PRT-SC04 | reverse complement strand
CTGAAGCGAACCGGCTGGAAGCCGGTGGCTTAAAACCTATTCGTGGAAAGTAAAAACCATCACGGTTTCCAGTTAAAATAGTTGCTAATTCCATGATGGTAACTTTTTCTTGATATATTTCTATTGTTCGTTAACGTTCACTCATAGGTAGATAGTAACTTCATGAGGGGAATGGTTTGAGAGTATTGAGTTTTCGCGGCCTTATTGTGGCTGCCGTTTCGTTTGCATCTTTGGCATTTGTATCAAGCACGAATGCATACGCAAAAGACGTGGTTTTTACAGAGAAATTATGGAAGCAACCTCTTGGGTATGGCATAAAGAGCCCGGACGCAAACGCAGTCTGTAATTCGTTTAATCTTGGTATCGTCATAGGCCTACATTATCTGGGGGGAAGCGCAGGGGCCAGCGTTGAAAAAAACTCATATCGTAGTGCGACATGTACTGATAGCTATGGAGTTACCACACCTATCTCTCACTGGTGCTTTATTACTTACGATGACGATTCAAAAGTTTCCGTATTTCCTGACAGTCCACGCTGTGTGATGCCTTCAACGTGCACAACTGCTGTTGGAAACCCTACAGATGTAATCACTCATGCAAAGATTGAAGCTGTTGATGACTGGGTTTCGCAAAAGGACCCTCGATTTAGGATTAGGCGCTTCTATCGCTCTGATGATCGATTGATAAGTGCACATCGGCACAGGCGCGTTATGGGGCACGCTGGTGTGTGGCGTCAAGAATACAGCGACGTATTGAGCGAGAGAAGCTATTACACTCCAAGCGGTGGCCGCCACAATTTCACGGGCACTCTTCGCGAAGGTTTAGCCAAAAGAAACTGGCATTCTTACGAACTTGACTTTCAGTGCGCGGGCTGGGGCTGTAGCCGTGGATTTTACATTATTCGTGACGGGAAGGGGACAACAAAATATCTGTCAAGTAATATGTTTGGCATCGGTTTTCTTGATGAAATAAACTGGAGCGATGGCTATAAAATACAATTGGAGAGGTCCCCACATATCATCGGCGATGATAGTCGGCGCTTTCAGTTGCTTGCTATTTCAGATAATCGTGGACAACGTGCAGAGCTAACATGGTCAAATAGTGCTGTTACGAACTCTACCATATGGGTTGTCTCAAAAATAGAAATTGATACAGACTATGATGGGGTGGATTTTACGCCTCAAATATCTGTCGACTACGCCTATGCAGAAAACACTCTTACGCCAGCCAACCCTAAAATTTCTTCTGTCACGCGAACTGATATAAGTAACTCAACTACAGATATTATTGCAGAATACTCCTATGTAACGGATGCCGCAAATTTAGATGCGCTCTATCCGCCAGCGCTAGCAACAATTCGCGATGGGCGTGTAGATAACAGTGGAAATGCATTTGACTATGCCACTTTTACATATCAGTCCAACGGCCCATTTATTGGCAAAGTAACCTCAACGGAACATTTTGGTGGCGCGATCTCGCATGCTTTTGATGCAGCAAGCTCAACAGTTACCAATCCTCTTGGGCGCGACACTGTATACACCACCACGTTGGTTGAGGGATTGGAGCGCGTCTCGTCCGTTCAAGGGGTCGCAACCTCCAGCTGCCTCGGTACAGCCCTTAACTATGACTACACACCAGGCGCGGGCGAGCCCGAGGGGTTTGTTTATGAGCGCACCGAGCGCAATGCCTCGAAAACCACATATACCCGAAACAGCAAAGGCCGCGTCCTAACTAAAACTGAGGATGCGGATGGCGTGGCACCAAGGGTGACCACCTACACTTGGCATGCCGATTACAAGCTGCCGCTCACCAGAACAACATCTCAAATGAGCGAGACCTTCAGCTATTCTCCTGAAGGTCTGCTAACACAATACAGTCAGTCTGATGTGTTGTTGGGCAGCCCGAACAATGGCGATGTCCGCACTTGGGATTATTGGTATTCCACACTGGCGTCCGGTATGAAAGTTTTAACGTTGCTTGATGGCCCAGGTCTGCCCTCAAACGGCATCGTCGATGAAATCACCTATACCTATGATGTGGACGGAAGCCTCCTCACAACCACGGACGCCAATGGGTTGGTGACCACAATTACTGCAATGAACTCAATGGGACAGCCAACCGAGATCACCAATCCGGATAGTACAAAATGGGTCTTCGGTTATGATATCTTGGGACGTGTGACCAGCTCTGGATTGGACACCGTATCGGCAAGTCAGGCAACAAATACTTATACGTATGATGTGGTTGGCCAACTTCTAAGCATAACCAATACTCGCGGTAACACTTGGACCTTCACATATGACGAGGCCCGCCGACTGACCGATACAACAAGTCCAGACGGCGAGGTTGCCACCTATACCCATGATGCCATGGGCAATATTACGCGCACAGAATATTCTAACGGGATCTCTGCTGCGACCTTCTGGGAGGACACCCAGTTCGATGAGCTTGGCCGCCTTCTAAAAACCATAGGCGCTAATGGCCAGACTTGGAATTTTTCTCATGACGTCGAGGATAACCTCAGCGCAATCACCGACCCGACATCGCTGCAAACCACTCAAAGCTTTGATGCGCTGAACCGGCTAACCGATGTGGTAGACCGTGCGGGTTTTACCACCAGCACGGAGCATAACGATGCTGACCAAACCACCAAGTTTACTGACCCGCGCCTGATCGATACGGATACGGTTTACAACGGGTTTGGTGAAGTGGTGAGCGAAGTCAGCGCCGACCGTGGCACGATCTCTTACAGCTACAACAACCGTGGGCAGACCACATCAATGACCGATGCTCGTGGCATTATCACCAACTATGATTATGACAATAGCGGCAGGTTGATAACAAAAATCTACCCGAGCGGAACACTCGCCGATATTGTGTTTGAATATGACGGCGATATGTCCAGTCAAACAAATCTTAACCTATGGAAACGAGGTAAACTTAGCAATATTAATGATGGTATTATCGACACAAGGCTTGCCTATAGGTACCGCTCCACTTCTGTAAAAGTCGACACTTTGCACCATTATGCCGGAGGCGGGAAATACCGGGTCGACCGTGCTTATGATTATGAAGGAAATCTGATTTGGTTTGAATACCCTGTCAGCAAGCATCGGGTATTTTACTATTACGACACCGATGACCGGGTGAATCGGATCAAACTAAAAATAGGTAGCTCCAAAACTTACCCTCTGAGCAACATCACTTATCTTCCGAACGGCCCCGTGAATGCGATGACCTATGGCGACGGGTTCACCCAGGCGCTGACCTACGACAGCTCTTACCGTCTGACAGGGATCACCGACAGTAACGGCACTACCACCCTGCGGGATGTTGATATGGGTTACACGTCGCGCGACAATCTGTCGTCAGTGACCGATCAGCTGGATGCGCTGCGCAATGAAAACTTCACCTATTCGACGCGGGAGCTGTTGGCCTCGGCCAATGGGGCCTATGGCGCTCTGGGGTTCACCTATGATGCGGTGGGCAACCGGACGAGCCGCTCCAGCACCGTGGCTGCCGTCACCACAACCGATACCTATAGCTACCTTGCGACGGACAACCGTCTGGCCTCAATCTCGGGTGGCACGGCACGCACCTTCACCCATGATGCGGCAGGGAATGTGACGTATGACAACCGCTCAGGTCAGGGATATGGCTATACCTATGACGCTGCCAACCGGATGGAGAGCTTCTCGATCAACGGCGTGGTGCAGGCGGAGTATAAGTATAATTACTTAGGCCAGCAGGCGATACGAACGCTCACCCAAACGGGTCAGGTGATCCATTCGATCTATGGTCCAGATGGCAACCGGATCGCCGAGTTTGACTTTGATCCGGTGAGTAAGGTCAGCACCCTGATCCGCGAATATGTCTGGTTTGAGGGCAAGCCGATTGCGGTGATTGAGGGCGGGGTGGTTTACTTCGTTCGCTCCGATCACATCGGCAAACCGGTGTTCGCAACGGACGCGACCGGCACCAAGGTCTGGGAGGCAACGTATCTGCCGTTCGGTGGGGTGCACACATCGTCAGGTGCGAATATCAACCTCCGCTTCCCGGGGCAATGGTTCCAGTCCGAAAGCGGGTTGCACCAAAACTGGATGCGGGACTATGATCCGACCACAGGCCGGTATATCCAAGCTGACCCGCTGGGGCTGGTTGATGGGGCCAGCGTGTATGGGTATGCAAGGCAAAATCCGGGGCGGTATGTTGATCCGAGGGGAGAACAGTCTAGCGGTCCAACATCAAAAATAGGAAGCACAACAAACGGGCCCTCGTGTGGAGACCCGTGTGAACCCTTGAGGGAAAGAGTGCGAATAGCGAAAGCGGTACGCCCAAAAGGTTGCACTCTTAATGACAGTGTATATTCATTGTATTATAAGACTAAACAATGGGGGGAATTATGCCAGGCAAGAAAGGAGCGGGATGCAAAGTGCCCAGCGAATTTTCCTCTTCCAGGTGGGCAAACAGCTGCAGGGGAAACAAATAGGCGCATTAGGGATTGCGGGAAATGGGTTGAATGCAATAGTTTACTTAGACGCAATTCTTTAGGAATACTTGGAACGTTCCGACTTCTAAGCCGCAAATATTAGAAAGCACAACAAAATGGGAACGAGTGAAAAATACGGGGAACTTTTGGCTGATGTGGATAATTTTTTTTTATCAACACCTCGACCACCTGACCCAGCAAACTTTGATGGATATATAGAAGCTGATGACGATTCTTCATCTTTCTGGGAAAAGGGGTGGCTGGAATTAACCCTAGAGGATTTTGAAATCAGTACATTCACACTATCGGATTGCTACCCAGAAGCGCGGGTATTTTTTTTCGGGTTAGTTATGAAGTTATCTGTGCAAAAAAATAGATATGACATAGAACCTCTGAAAAACATGTTCTTCGTAAGCCAAAAGAACAGAAAAAAGCCCATTACAGAGAGGGATTCATTCTTAAAAAACTTCTTAACAAATCATCAAAAAAAGATATTTTTAAAATATTGTAATGTTGCACTGGAAAATTCGGATCCCGAAGAGAAAAGCTACTGGAGCAATTTGTTGGGGGAAGGATGGCCCGAACGATAATAAACTACACGTTCGGCCTTTTCAGGCGGATAGAGTAACACGACTAACAATCGGAGGTTCTGTCGCAAAGTTTACGATAGTTTCCCTCTGCGCTTGATTTTGCCATAAGCCGCTTCAAAAGTAAGCGTCCGTCGCCTACATTTCTGACTTATACTGCCACGGCATCAGCTCG
>JPUR01000258.1 GCA_001321835.1 Marinosulfonomonas sp. PRT-SC04 | reverse complement strand
GTTTAGGTGGGGTATTCAGGCCACGGGCCTTTAGATCAAGGAGTAGTTCACGCCACCGGCTCAACCACCTGCCTGATCATGCGGCCCTAACGGCACCTCGACGCGCCCCTCAGACAGCTCAGATCGCACGGCCACCAACACGATTGGCGTTTTTATGCCCCTGTGCCGACGGGTGCAGATGTTCACTGGCATCGGCACCAATCACCCGCCGCCGCCGCCAGAAAAACATTTTCGACCAGCCCCGATACGAGCCAACCGCAGGCGCCTGCGGATCAGTGATAAACCGCGTCGCATAATTATCAGGCAGCCGCACACCACAGCCTGCCAGCTTCTCCAACATCCAGACCAGCGGGATGTTCGACAGCGGCCGCGCCACCGTATAATCGCCTAAATTACCACCAATATCACTGTGACAGCCGCGAAACCAAACCTGCTCCATTTCGCCCTGCCATTGGGACGGGCTGTCCCACATCACCGGCTCAAACGCCATCCGCGTTTCATCCAGCGCCAAAGCGTGATAGCCATGCCGAATGCTGTTGCCCAGATGATGATTGTGGAAATCATGCGCCGGTTGGCTCCAACGCCAGACCACCGGCCAGCGCAAACCAAGCGCCTTAACTGTATCCCAAACCCCGACCATCTCGATCTCGACATCCCCATGACAATAAGCCTTGGAAAAATCCGCCGCCACCGCACTGCCTACGGCGTATTTATAATGGCGATACACTTGGCGAATATTGCGCACAGTGGCATGATCCTGCGTCAGCAACCCGACCTGATCAATCACCGAGTTAACCGCGAATCTTGGTGATGGCATAATTTTCAGGTGGCGTATCATGGAT
>JPUR01000257.1 GCA_001321835.1 Marinosulfonomonas sp. PRT-SC04 | reverse complement strand
GTGAGCGCATCTCAGCATTCGCGTCTTTGATCTTGGCCAAAACATCTGCGGCCGTATACGTGGTCGCATCCAGTTTAAGGCCAAGCTGGGTGATGATCGCGGCCATTGCATCATCACTATCGCCAAGTGCCGTGGCCAGTTCATTCAGCGTATCAAGCGCCCCAGGAGCACCATCGAGCAGTGCTGCAATCGCGGCATCAATGTCGGCCTGTGTGCTGTAGTTTGTGCTTGCCGCAACGATGGCCTGTGCCAGCCGTAATGGCGTTACCAGTTTGTCGTTGATGGTTCCCGCCAACGCTTCGGATTGGGTGGCAATATCGGCGGAAACTGTGCGGTCATTTGATAGATCACCACCGCCAATCAACCCAACACCAGTATTGATTTGGCGCTCTGCGGCAACGAATGTATTTACCGAACTCACCTGTAATACCAGATTTTCCAAGTCCGAGAAAACCACAACGATACGCAGCAAAACCGACACCGTATCCTGCGGCTTGTTCACGGGAGGATCATATTTTGCAACTGCAATTAGATCGCCAACAGCATCGAACAAGCCAGCCTCACGAATGACATACGGCCCCTCCTCCGCATCCAGCAAAATGTCAAAATATGCCGCATTCGATCCTTCTGATACGACACCCGTACCCTGTACATCTTTGCGACCAACCTCATTCAAAAGGGTAGCCTCACCGCCCGAAGGCGAACGATCACCATCCCCCCAAGCGATTTGAGTAATGACCAACGGAGATCCACCGGCAAGTGCGCCAGCCTCTTTGTTTCGCCCCGTATTTGTCAATATTGCGTATGACGACATATCCGCTCCTTACACAGTTATCGCTGTTGCTTTAATTTGAGTGTGCGCCAAGACCCCATTGGGAATGAAAACACTGAGCTCAGGCGGTGGATCGACCAAGTAACGCGCCTCAGCGGTAATATGGATCTGCGCAAAGACACCGATATAAACGGCTGCGTATACTTGCGCCCCCAATTGAAGTTCCCAACCGCGCGATACAGGCGAAACACCGTTCAACATCGCTTTCATGGCATCCACTACGGGCGCGGTTACCGATAATTCTTCCGAACCATCAAGCGGATCCGTCACAAAGGCCCGTGCAAGGAAAGTGCCGGGAATTCCAGAGCCATCGTCCTCCCACCATTCAACCAGTTCGACCTCGACACCGAAAGCCAGAAGCGCCAACCGGATGGCGTAAGGCGATCCCTTATATCGGTGCAACTCTGCACTGACTGCTACGATGTTTCGTTTTACTTGTTCAGGCCAGTCGGTGTCCCAACCATCAACGGAATTTTCCCACGCAAGGTGATCTAACAATTCAAGCGATACCTTAAGGGGATCCTTGGTTATCATCTCGGTGGGCAGCAAGAATAGCCGCTCCTCTAAGAGGTCCAATGCGCGGGCCAAATCGGTGGCCGTTTTTGGCAGTAAAGTTTGAGTTTGATCAAACATCACGCCACCCACCGGACACAGCGACGGCTGTCAGATTTATTGCTGTACAATACGGTGCCTCGAACGGCCCAATATCCAAATCAGCAGCGGGCTTCATAATGACCACATCCACCACGCCTTCGACGTTTAAAGCTGCTGCCAGCGATGTTCGGTATAGCTTGCGACCGATCCGCAAGCGGTTTCGCACAAAGGCATCAGCCGTGATCTGCGCAGCCGCCAACACAGCCCCAGCTGCAGTGGGCGACACGACATGAAGTACCGCTTCAATTTCATAAGGCACAGGCGTCGCAGAAATAACCGTCAGCTTGTCAGCGACCGGGCGACGTTTGTCTGCCATACAATTGGCGAAGACGGCCTCCAGCAGCGCCACATCAGCAGTGCCATCCCCTTCAGACGACAGCACAACCATCTTTGGTTCTGCCGGAGGGATAGCAGGCTCCAAGCCGTGGTTCGGCCCATAAACAACCACATCCACAACCCTGTCATCAGCATCTAAGGCCCAATAGACATATGAGCCCTCTGTACCGTGCGGAGAATAGGATTCCATGACCAGCTGAATGCGGGCGCGAAAGGTTTCATCACTCTCCATGATAACATCATTAGGGTTTGCATCATCCAAGATTTTACGCACAGCCCCTCGGTTTGCACCAATCTGGTCAAGGTCTGTTGCGCGTGCCGTAGACAGAAATACTGACCGGATTGCCTCGTTAATTTGGTTGGTCAAATATAACTCACGCGCTGCGGCAGCCTCATTCAAATAGCGCATTGGGCTGGCGGCAATATTACGAGCCAGCGCCATAACTTCGATCACTTTTGGTGGATCAAATACTTCCGAAAGCTGCGCCTCCAACTCCTGAAGGCGCGCTTCTAAAATGGCATCAAAATCCAAAACCGCCACCGAAGTCGGCGGCGGTAACGCGGCAAGATCAAGGGCTGCAAAACGGCTCATGCGGCAAGCCTCCAATTATCTATTCTGGTGGCTTGAACCCGAATGACCTGCGTTTCATCACTGACAACCGTGTCATCACCCAAATGGGCATTCGGCAAATGATTGCCCGACAGCTGCAACGCCATGACCCCATCAGCACCTGCAGAAAGGGTAACATTCGTCAGCTCAAACCGTGGCTCCCAACGCTCAATTGCTTCTGCAACCGACACATAAAGCGCCATGATGTTGGCATCGTTCATAGGCATGTCCACCATCACAGGGACATCGGATCCAAACTGGCGCATGAACACGCGCGTGTTCAAACGTGTCACCAGAATGGTTTCAATGCTTTGGACAACATGCGCCCAGCCATCAACCGCTGCCCCCGTATGGTGGTTCAGATCCATTTACTTGCCCGGCTTTCCAGTAGCATGTTGGGTGGGGTTTTTAACATTTGGATCATCCAACCCACCAACTTTTACCTTGCGAGCACCGGGAACCTTTAAGCCTGTGCCGTAGGGCGGCAGGTAGTATTTTGCTGCTTTTTCAGTCATCGAAACAAGATCACCAACAGCACGGTGCAGTCCTCCGATGAAGCGCGTCTCTGTGACTTCATAGTCTTTCGATTTATCAGACATAGTTTTTCCTTTTTGGATGAAATTCAGCCACCAGCGAACACATCACCGGAGCCACTTGAAACACTGGAGCCGCAATCAACAGGGTCACCAATGCGACCTATTTGCTTACCGTTGACAAAAACCGTTCCAGATCCTGCGGCCAGGGTTCCAGCATGAGTTTCAGGTATCGATGGACAGGTATGCGGTGCCCAACCATCACCTTGACGATGCACTGCAATCCCATTCGCAAACACATTACCGCTACCGCCCGTGCTGCCACGTGGAGGCCAGCAACCATGTCCGGTGCAAGCATCGCCTTTTCGAGTTACGCTAGGCACTAATTCAGATCAATTTTGGGTGAAACAAGTGCGATACCCGCAGCCGTCATCACAATACTACTTGCGCCAACTTCAAACTTCATCACGGCTCCACCACCACTCACTGTGACACGCGCAGCCCCAACAGACAGCAGAACGAATTCATCACCAGCACCTGATGGTCTGCCATTGGCGGTCGAATTCAGGCTTCCCTGAATACTGGCATCATGCAAATCACCACTTTCAGATGTAATTTCCACTTGCTGCCCAACTGAAGGCGGGTTGTGCGTCTTGTTCGCACCCGCAGCCTGCTCAACCCATGGTATCCAGCCCGTCAGCATTGGCGTATCGCCATCCGTCAGCCGCACGCGGGCAAGCCCTTTAGCGGCATCAACCTCAACAACCACACCCGTGCGCGCCTGCGAGCCAACACGTCGCTCCAGTTCTGACAACCGACGGCGCATATTGTCCATTTGCTCGGCCAAACCCATCAGCTGCGCTCCACTTGAGAAGTCGGCACGACAATACTGACATCCACAGGCGCACCACCAAATGTATACAAGTTCATTGATGCAGCATCACGCGAAGTCATACCCGTCAATGCTCCAAAGTCAGGATATTCCGTGACGGTTGGTTGCCC
This sequence comes from Marinosulfonomonas sp. PRT-SC04, assembly GCA_001321835.1. Next base: position 15,651 of record JPUR01000257.1, on the reverse strand, counting down.
CAACATCAGCTGGAAAAGGCCGAGCTGTTTCACGTCATGTTGGTCCATCAGCGCCAGAAAACTCGGCCAGTGACTATCTTGCGCAAAAACCTGTCCAAACGGTGGATCAGCATATGCGTCAACCGTCAGCTTGAGTTGACCACAAGCAAATCGCACGCTTTCAGCAGTGCTGCTGGAGCGAACTTCAGATTTGGAAACCACCGTGCAGAAGCTGCCAAAAACCTGCGCCCACGGGTTGTTCACATCGCTCAACACACGACAAATCTGACAACCAACCACATCAAGGATAGCTTCAAACTGTGCGTCTGTTGACGGGAAACCTTCGATAATTTCCGTTTCACCAGTTTCCTTATTCGTCTGCCCCATCGTCAGCGCAACACCACAATTAAACGTCAGCTCCACCCGCCCATTGGCCCGCAAACCGGTGTTGGTCAAATCGTCGGCTTTGCTGTTGTCAGAATAAACCGCAATGAATGGGCGCTGCTGATCCGTCGTTAGGGCACCATCCACAGTCTGGTCGATGGCTGAAATCTGGCTGTCCAACACGTTTGTGCCAACAAGTGTACCACCAACCTTCAGGGCTTCCACCGCCGCAATCCGCAAAGCCATCATCATCAATGACATCAGGCATCCCCCAATTCACATATAAGCCGAAGGTGTGAACGATCATCGACCGATAGAACCTCAAACGCCGGTTCCCCAGCGCGCGTGAGCGCTACGAACTTGTCACCCTTTCGCACTTCGATATCTGGATAAGCTGAGCGGTCGATGCGCAGATAACCGCCAGCGGCCATGATGCCTGAGCGCGCATTATTGCCGCGACCAAAGTTCATCCGCTCAGTTTCACGATCACCCGTCCGAACAACCGCAGTGAAGTCGACCTTTTCGCGCGTCTGGTCTTGCTGACCTGAAGACAGCGGAAGATGCCTAAGCGTTTCCGCCCAAACATCATCCACCGCTTCCATCAGTTCTTCGCGCAGGGCGCTGTCCATTAGTCTTGCAGCGACGCCAAGGCGTCTTGTGCTGCTTCCAGTTCGGCAATCTCTGTCCCTGCTGGTTTTCCTAGTCCTAAGGCATCCAGTGCCGCCTGCGCATCTGTGACCGCCGCTTCAGCTGCCGCAATCTGTGATGCCTTAGCGGCAGCAGTTTTTTCTTCATCGGTCAGCTCGTTCGACTTCTTCGCGGCAGTTTTTTTCTTTGGCGCATCACAAAAATCCGCAATGCCATCCTGAACAACACTGTCTGCATAAAATGCAGGAACCTGAACAGGATTCCCCACCTGAATTCGCACATCCTTGTCTTCGCCGGCCATTTTGGCTGGAATGGTAACGTTGCCCTTAAAGGCCACCCACTTTTTCTTAGAACTTGCCATGATTGTCTCCTATTTTGGCTGAATTCCAATGCAAAAAATCGCATAGGGATGCAGTCAAAGGCCCGATGCTTTCGCACCGAGCCACTGTTTTCTTTTTGAATTGTGGAGCTTTTAAGCGACCAATTTCATCAATGTTTTTGGCATCGTACAAATCGACAACGAGTTCATTTGGCTGTCCAAATGATACCCTTTATCGTTATACATCGGCTTTAAGCGCGTATAACGCGGCAGGCCCATAGTATTTGGCAAGCCATTCCAGTCACCCGGTGCAAAACGCGTGATGAATAGGTCAGGAACCCCAACCGGAAACACACGTGCCTCATTGTCAGCGATAAACGCGCCTGCAACATTTGCGGCTTTGGCGCGCCGCCCTGTGCGATAGCGTTCAAAAGTAACCTGACCAATGGTGAAAACATCAGGCGCTCCATCGCGCAGACGGTAGCCCTCATTATCAGCCATATAAGTTTCGCGAACTTCTTTTTCTTCCCAAAGAGCTGCATGAAAATCACGGCCACACAACGCGTGGATATGGTCATAATTCGCATCAAGTTGATCTTCGATTGCAAACACCACATCGCCCTTGATCTTAGATGCAATACCAGCCACCGAGCCGTTCAAGCCCAGCACAATTGGCGCGGGAACAGACAAATTAAATCGGTCATAGAGATTATGCAAAACCCGACCTTTTCCTGACACCACAATGCCCTTGGCCGCCCCAATGCGCTGGTGCTCCAGAGTTGTGTCCATAGAACGAGCATGTCGCGCCAACTTGGTATCAATACGGTTTTCCATAACCTCAAGCTGGTCATCCGTACCGAACATTCGAATGCCCTGAATTTCATCAGCGTTCACCGAGTCGTTGATTTCGTAATGATCAACTTCAAAGGTGAATGTCTGACGATCTTCATCATCAATGGTTTGCCCCGGACCACCGCGTGCCGAAGGCTCAATGACATCCAACTTGCCGTTTTGCTCTTCAACCTTGACAGATGTGGTCGGCACACCTTCTTCGTCAAAGATGCCGAGCGCGCCCATTTGCCCCGGCACGAACGGTAAATCGTTCACAGTTGCCGTAAGTGTTACGATATCGAATTCGTTTTCCATTACGTCTCTCCCTTAGCGCACGCGGATGCCGACAGCATCAAGCTGTGCGACCTTGGCGGCAGTTTTGGCTTCATCATCCACCGACGCTTCAAACGTCAGCATCGGCAATTTGGCTTCGGCGAGGCCACGGTCAATAATGGTCACCGACACGTCAACATTGGTGGCATCTACGCCATAACCCAAAATTGCAGTCGCCACTTCGGCCCCCTCAATCCCAACGACTTCAGCATTCGGTGAAGGGACAAAATGACCCTTTGTAGCGCTCAACTCACCGATAACGGTTCCAGCGGCGACAATTCCCGTACCTGCCGGAATTGTCGCTTGAGCCCGCGAGCTGCGCCCCGGCCCCTCCGACAAAAGGAAGGCCAGATTTCGTGTCTGCATTGTTGCGTTTTCCATAGCTTACGCTCCTGCTGTTTTGCGACGGCTGGCATAGATGCTGCCTGCGTTGATGGTTGCAACGGGTTTGGAAGGCGTCGAGGAACCACTGCCGGGTTGCGCCAAATCTGCGGCTGCCGACCGGCGGGCTTGATACCCCTTGCGATCTTCAACTTTATCATCAGCAGGTGCTGGCACATCTGTTGCAGCCGCTTTCAAAGCCGTGATGGCTTCTTCAACAGGCACCTCCGTGTCAAACGCCAAATGCTTGGCAAGACTTTCATGGCCCTGTGCAGCGCCATCTTCAGTGATGGCCTTAATCCGGGCTTTCACATCGTCAGCAGATACGGCTGTCGTTGCTGCAGTGTTAGGGTCCGCTGTTGCGGGTTTCTTTGCCATGGTGGGTTTCTCCTTTACCTTGGCTGGGGTTGGGGCAGCGGACGCCGCCTTGGGAGCCACGGCTGTGAAGGACCAGTCCTTCTTCGTGGCCATGGCAACGAGTTTTTCAGGGGCGTGATCGTAGACGCGGTAATCAAACGCCGCGACAGACTTTGATTTGCCGCTTTGCGTATCGGTGGCGAAACCACGCTCAACCGCTTCTTGACCTGTCAGCCAGATTTCAGCTTTCATGTCTTTGCGGATGCCATCGGCATCTTCGCCAGACTGGTCTGCGTAAATTCCGGCCATCAGATCAGCGAGTTTATTCAACTGGCCAACAGATTTTTCATGACTGTCAGCCGTGCCCCAAGTGTGGCCTGCAGGATCATGGATCATCATCAATGATCCCGCTCGCATGGTGATGGTGTCACCGGCCATCGCAATAACCGATGCAATAGATGCCGCCATGGCATCCACAACGATTGTGACATCACCTTTGTGGGCCACAAACGCGTTGTAGATCGCAATGCCGTCATCCGTATAGCCACCGCCCGAATTGATGCGCACGGTCACATCCGTGTCGCGGCCAACTTCGGCCAAGGCGTCAATAACATCACGCGCTGTGAAGCCATCACCCCAATAGTTTTCACCAACGAACCCGTGAAGCACGAGTTCGCCGTCCACCAAAATGGTCATTTCTGTCTCCTTTGAATTATAAGTAGGTGAAGCGCTTCGCAAAACGGGTTCGCTTTTTCCCGCCACCCAACTGAGCACATTCGCTTTCGTAATGTGCGATCAACGATGCCAACCGACGATCATTAGCGCGCATAAACGAGACTTCTTCGCCATCGATGCGCACGGTTTCCCGAACACCGCCAATCGCAAGTTTCAGCTGCATTTTCTTCAACGCCGTCACCACATCGCAGGGTTTTGCAATGTCGATTAGCTCAGACCCTATTTTGACTGTGCTTGTGACGTTCACTCCACAACCTCCGTTTGGATAATAGGATCAACTGCACCCGCTTGGTATGGCGATGCCATTCCGGCTTTCACATATCGCTTATGCTCACGCTCACGCTCTTCAAAGAGCGCATCCGCATCAACCCCAAGATCACCGGTTTCGATTGCAATCGAGCTTGTGCCATTTTTCAGCCGTTCAGTTGATGCCCGCGCCGATTTGAAATCATCCGCCGTGGGCTTGGCTGGTCCCTGCCATGATGCAATGTAAATACTTTTCCGATTGGCGCGAAAAGCCGCATATCCACCCTTGAATGGGATGCGACCTTCACCGTTTTCTTCATGAAGCCAATTTTCATAGGCCAGTTGGCATATTGGCCCTGCTATACGTTCCCGCCGACGCATCACAACTGACCAGATTGATGAGTTCTCCATACGCACACTCGAATACGTCGCAGCCGTGTAGTCCATGGTCAGGCCACCATATGTACAGCCGATTGTGCGCGCCATGTCGCGGGCAAGGCTGTTTGAGAACGGCAGAAAATCTTTGCCGGGAATATTGGCCGTTTCGAAACCAAGCTTTTGCCCCGGACCCAAGTGCGAAACTTGTGGATCTGCGCCAACAGAAATTCGACTTTCAGCCGCCGCCTCCAAACTGCCTGCAAGGTAGCCAAGGTATTCCTTGCCATATTCAACACCGTCGCCGCCCTGATCTTTCAGCACTTCCAGTGCTTCATAGGCGTCAGCACTTGGCGATTCACTGGTCAGCGTGATCGCAAAGATGGTCTGTAACAACGCCATCTGTAGCGTGGCATCATCAAGCATCTCTGCTTGAATATGCTTGCGGAAAGCTGGTGCCAATTTTGAAATACCGCGCACATCCGTTGCATCCATCGGATCAAAAATGTGCATGACAAGTGACCGGCCATCAGCATCAAATGCCGCGTAATCACGCTTAATCTGCGCACCATCCGTGCCTGTATCAAATCGATAAGAAACCGGACGGCCTTTAGCATCATGGCGAACACCTTGGTACATTCCGTCAAGGGCATTGGTGTCTTGCACCAGCTTTTGCGGAGGCACCAAACACAACTTAGTTCCGGTCGAAATCCCGTAGTGGCTGCGCTCAGCATCATCAAAAAAATCAAAGACACCGGTGACCTCGCCAAAAGCGATATCCCAGCGAAGTCCAATATCGACCATTTGCGGACCACTCAATTTGCCGCGCAGATCGCATTCTTTTTTATCGTTCCAGAACGCCTTCCAGCGACGTTTCAGCACCCGAATGAATTCGGTTTTTTCTTCTTCAGAGTACCCAATACACGTCAAATCGGGGTCAGGGTTTAGTGTCAAACCAACACCAACTGTGTCAGCAATGACTTGGTCGCAAGCCCCCTTCAGACGCCCTGAATTTTGAATAAGATCCATCGCCAATCCGGCACTGCGCGACCATGCGAGACGGATATCATCACGGCTGTTGGTCAACGGCGCGACACGCGACGCAATTGCCCCGCTCTTGGTATCGCGCAAATAACGGGCGGTTGTGCGGCTCACAGCAGGCGTTGCCATCAACGGCGTTCCATCAGGTCGGATAAGGCCAGTCACGTTATTTTTTGCTCCACTTATTCCGGGCACGTTTCTTCACGCTGTCCGATTTGACCTGTGCTTCAGCTTTAACGTCCGCATCAGGTTGCGTTGCCATTAGAAGATCTTCAAAATCCCCCTGAACATCTTCCGGTGGGCGCTCACGTTCCGCAAGAAGCCTGTCCCACTCGCTATCCGGCAGGCTACGGACGCCCAAACGGATGGCCGCTGCTTCTGCCTGCAAGTGAGTGTCCAGCCCCTCATTGGCTTGGCTTGGGTCTTTAACCCACAGGTAACGGGTAAAGCCCGATTTGGCTTTTTGAGCCTTGCGGGATTCCGCTGTCAGCTGCCGAAAGAATTCATCTTCCAGCCCCTTCGGCAGTCCGACAAACCCGCGTTCTTGCGGATCATCTTTTTTCAGGTTCCGATAAAGCGCCATTTTCAAAACAGAAGACGCAAAATTATAGAACCGCTTCGAATACCGAACCAGCTTCCCCCGGCGGTTTCGCTCTTTCTTCACCTGCGCCAACAGCGGCGCACCTTCAGGATGGACACCACGAACCATGATGACACGGCCAGCCGGATGCTTTCGCGACCAGTCCCAAACGTCTTCAGTGTAGGCATTGCCATCAATGGCCAGCAGATCAATTTGGATTTTCCGCCCATAGGCGTTCCGAAAGCCCTGCTTCAGCAAGCCGTTCAATTTTGCTTGGCATTTCTCGTCTGAAATATGCCCGTTAAAAACACCATACTCCACGACTGCGCGGCGCTTATTCGTGCCCCATGCGACCACCTGCCATTCGACCCGGTCACCCTGACAGTCAACGCCGCAGGTCAGAAGCGGATAGCCAGCAGGAATATTACCATGCACATAGTCAGACTTTGACGCACGGTCGCACAAGTCTTCCCAAGGTGGCGATTCCCCAAGGATGCGATAGGCTTTACCGACCACATCATTCCAGAACGTCTGCTCCTTTGGCGGATCACCCTTTGCCGACAGCCATGAGCGCGCAATGCGCTCAAACGATTGCAGCAGCGAATAGGCTGACCAGAGATAAAACGACCGATGCACGCGCTTCATCTTGGGGTTCCGCGAAACCCAACGCGCGCCCTTCAACATCTTTGGTCGATGATGCTCCTCAATAGACGCACCACAGCTTTCGCAGGCGAAATGCGCACGCTCTGGATGATCTTCATCCAGATTTTCCAACATGTTTTCCCATTCCAGCGTCTGCATATATCCACATTCATCATGTGGACACGGCAGCTCCAAAATCTCTTGCGAACCATCTTCATAGTTCTTTGTGATGCGACATCCAGGCACCACCATTGGTGTAGATATCTTGAATATCTTGGCGAATTCATAACCCTGACTGCGGCTATCAGCTTGGGTTTCTGGATCACCGGCGCTGTTCATATCCCATTTGGCAAGGTCATCTTGGACCTGTCGCGCCATCGACATCTGACTAAGCGACGCAGGTGAATTCGCACCAGAAATCTGGATGGCACCACGACCGTCGCGCCGCTCTTTATAGAACACCGAATCCTGACCATCACGTGCCTTCATCGGAAAAATTTTACGTAGCGCCGTTGTCCCTTTCAGCATTGGTGACAGCTTCATCTTAGACCACCGACGCGCATTTTCATCCGTTGGGTGAACATAAAGAATATCACCGGGGTCCATGTCCATGGACCCGCCCGTGAATATATTAGCCAGAACTGTTCCACCAAGCTGCGCTGACTTTGCCAAAGTAACCACACGGCACGGATCATTTGGTGACAGCGCCCGCAGTATTTCATCAAAGTAGCTGAAGCGCTCCCGATTGTATGGGCCGGGCATCGGGCTTTCACGTTTTGAAAACACTATGTTCTGTTCAGCCCACACCAGATAATCTACGTCTGGTGGCGGGGATATGACATCAGCTAAAACATCATGTGCCAACCATTCTGCACTTGTGACGGCAACATCCAGCATCATCACTCCAATTCTACTGACACCATTTCATCTTGGCTCACAGAAGCGGCCCTTGCCTTTTCTTTCATTGCGGCAGTCGCACGGACCTTTTTGAATTCAGCGCGCAACAGGTGCAAAACATCACGCTGCGGAACATCAAACTGCGCGGCCACCGAAGCGGCCAAATCTGGCAACGCCCCTTCAAAGATTTGCATCATCATTAAAGAGATGCGTGACATCTGTTCACGCACATCATCAACCGCCATCAACATACCTTGCCGCAACGCCTCATCAGATGCCTGCATGCGGTTGCGTCGCAATTGTTCTTCCAGTTTGGCGCGCTTCAGCTGGTCCTCAACCGTATTCTTTTTTGGCTGCGTTGGCGCATCTGCTGGCTGTTCGACCGAAACTTCTGCGGGTTCTACGCTCAAAAGGTCAGGCTGGGCGTCCACCGGATCAGAAACTGCAAGTGCATCAGCGTAACCTGCGGCTTCAGTCGATGTTCGTGTTTCGATTCCGTTGCCGAGCGCCTGCCCGATGTCGCGATTGCGGCGAACCTGCTCCACCGCGATCACCACAACCAACTTTCCCTTTTTGCCGGGTTGGGTGAAGGCGTCATCAAGCAAGATGTCGCGCGACTTCCACTGACTGACAGCGGCACGACTAACACCCATGTGCCGCGCAAAATCCGCCTGCGTCATCTGCTCCTGTGCTGACTGCATGGTTTTTCAAACTTCCCCGGCGACTGCGTCAATTCCGATTGCCAAACGGTTGTCTGTTAAGCAGCACACCTCCATTGTTAAGGCTTTGCAAAAGCCGTCTGACTAACGAACCCTCGGGCAGCTTACGCCCCGCGTGCAGCCGGAACATCCTACGGTCCCTAACCTATTTCTGACGGCTCAAATGCCCAATGAACGATTGATCTCATGATCCAGACGGCGCGGCAGAACGTCAGCCACAACAGCCTTGAATGTGTTGGCCGTGGCACCCTCAACCATTTCGATTGGGATAAAGACACCGGACTTCAACTTCTCTAATTCAGTGCGCCCACCAATGCGCTGGAAAACATGGCCACCCATGCTCAGCGCCACACGCCCACGTGCGAAGCTGCCGCCCTTGATGAAGGCACCCTCATATAGTTCACGTTCACCACGCACGAAAGCCGTCACGCCTCGACGGGTTTCCCGCGCTTTGAAATACTTCAGAGACACCTCACCGCCCGATGATGTCAGGCGATACTCCAAGTCCTTCCACGAGGAACGTTTGACCTTCACTGCCTTGCGGATCGTCTTCTGCGGTAGCCCTGTTTGCTTGGCCAGCGCTCGAACCACTTGGGTGCGCGCCATATCGCCCGTCCGGTTCAAAGCCCGGTTGATTACTTTTGGGCCATCCTGCCCCAAAGCTCCCAGCAAGTTCTCAAACTGCTTCAGGCCCTGAACATCAACTTCACCGATACGGAACATCGCCAATCCTATTTTCGTAAATGCAGACCCGATGATAATCCGCCATCATAAAATACCGATGCCATGCAAAATTAGCCCAGACGTTTCCGCTGGGCTTTGCGTTTGGGCATATCTCTTAATTTTAAACGCGGTGACCGGCTATTGCCTTTTCACCGTATTCGGGGGCCTTGGTTTGCCACTTCCAGCTTTCGCTGTGATTACCTCATTTGGCAGGGACCACTGGTCATCCTGAATCGCTGTTAACCCCTATCCCCCATGCGTGTCAACAGCCCTTAACAATTCACACCCAACGCTTAACAATCGGCAGTCGAGGCACGAAGGCGGGCATGAGACCAGCAAAATAACGGATGCTGCATGCTCCTCAGATGGCAGTTATGCGCAGTTAGTGACCTTTGCAAAGTCTGGCGGTTGGCCCATTGCAGACATTGTTGGATATTTCAGCGAACGGCTGCAAAGAGTTAGGTGGTCAACGCAGCACAATGTTTGAATGTCAACGATCTCAATGCTCTACTTCCCATTTAACCTGTGCTAGAAAACGTCAAGATTACTAAGATATCGAGAAAACCGGATGAGCCGCAACAAGGCAAAAACTGCAATTCTGAAATGGTATGATAAAAGGCAACCAACGCGATCAGAGCGTGTTCGCTTCTCAAGAAATATTGATCTCTTTTTTGAAACCATTTCTGAGCGAGAGCATTGGAACGAGAGTTTATCCACTCTTCTAGAGGATCACGGCAAGGCCCGCTTTGCGACCGCAGGAAAAACGTGGCGGGCCGATCCAACCGAAAGTGGACTGGTAGTTACTTCAATCGTTCCTGGATGGGGTTTCGGCTGGCGCGATGTTTTCAATGACGATATGTCCGAGGATTTTTTCTCGTGGCTCGGACATTACTGCAGGCAATACATCCACCGCTCAAATATTTGTAAGGTACTGATGGCATCGTGGGAGAGAGATGGAATAATTCTTCACCCCTTCGGACCGGGAGGTTCCTCGCAACGTTATGCTGGTTCAACAAGCGTTGGATCACCAATAGAGGTATTGGCCGCCGCGATGCCGGGAGTGGCTCGAAGCTGGGGGCCACGCTTAGTTAATCCAACTTTCTACCGATCAAAGTGGGCGAAGCGAAACACACTTGACCCATCCATTCAGCAAGGCGTCTCCCACTTTCTTAGAGCTCAGAGTCTTCTGAAGGCTAATTTCGAAATAGAGGCGCTGGTGGCGATGGACTGTGTGATCCAATCCTTACAAAATATGGATTGGTCTTGGGCAAGCGGAAATCCGAAACGAGAGCGCCGCGATTTGTGTAGAGCCCTTGGCTTTGGAGTGGCATCTCAAGACCTTTCAGAAGAAGTATACTTCCTTCGAAATCAGTTCGGCGCACATGCTGGAGGATGGCGCTGGTGGGACGCTGGTGAGTATCTTGAAGGAGACATATGTAATAAGGCTTCAAGGCTTTCGAGTCGGGTTCTTAGAAAATCTGCGGATATCGAGGCACAGCATCGAATGTTTGACCCTGAACCCGAAAACTGGGCCAATTGGCTAGAAGACAGTTTTGACGGCATCTGGACTGCAGTTTGGTTCAAGGATCCCACTTGATGACATCAGGAGCGTGGCCAAGGATGATTTCTCGAAATGTCTGATCTACATGATGAAAATAGACTATATCCTGCACTCTTCGCGTTGCACCAGGAGATACACGAGTTTTCCAAAAACTTGGACAATCTCACGCAACTTCTGGATATTCAGAAAAAACTTATCGCCTCAGTTATGGAAGCTGAAGAAGAGATCAGAATAGCCAAAGCAGCGAAGCACGATCCGTCCGAATGGCAATACGTGCGTTATAATTTTCTGTGTTTAGGTGATTGTTTGGTTTTTCTTTACATTGATAGGTTTGCTTTGAAGCAGACGTTTTTCAATGTCGATAATGCGAACCCCAAACAAAGCGGCGGTTTCCTCTCGGGCAAGGCAGGCTTGGCAGCAGAACTCACAGTTCTGACGAACGCTATTTCTCATAATGTACCTGCAGTACTTTGCGACCTTACGAATGTTGTTAGGTATGGTGATATTTGTCTTTTAGGTGCAAATGATCCTGTTCCAATAGAGGTGAAGTCCTCAAAAAATAAAGACGCTCGTGGCAAACGTCAGAAGAAGAAATTAGAGACCCTGACAAATTTTTTTGAGAATGATCAGGCTGAGAACCTACGTGGCTTCGAAGGCACAACGTTCCGAACGGCATTTTTGACAGAACCAAAATCCTTTGATAAATTGTTGGTAACGGCCTTCACAGAAGCAAAAGAGAACGGGTCAGCCCATTTTGAAGTTGATGGGTGTTTGAGGTTCCTGATCACTACAACGGATGAAGTTGGACGCTCTGAAATGGACATCCTTTTTGATGGCGTCGAACCCTCTAGTTCACTTTGTAACTTCGTTAATCAACTTAAGACAAACATGCTGTGGGGGTGCTATTTTCCGTACGCTTTAACGCTCTCGGAGCCTGACCACTACGCCATGTTTGTTCGAGGGGACATTTCTATAATTTCGATGCTAGATTTAAAAGCCTTTGCTCGAATTTTTTCCGTTGACGGGGGGACAGTTGATATCGAAGCGACCGAAGATGTTCTTCAATGTAAGATAAGCTTCGAAGAGCTTGAGAGCGACGTAGGAACTCCCTTTTTCATTGTGGGAGATCATATGATGAATCGGATGTGGTTTGATTTCCTGTTGCCAAGCTGGATCGTACAAAACAGCCGTGACATGATGGAGAAAACTGTTAGATTTTTAGAGGCGCAGACAGTCAAAGAGTAGCGAAAGCTGGTTTGGCAGAATGTACATTATCGGTTGATGCGGACCTCCGTACTTAGCGCAGCGAAAGACCGCTTTCCGCCCTTCGTGTCGATGCGATATGTCCGCTTTGGGGCTGGTAGCCGCCATAGAGGCGGTTGCTACCGATAGTCGTTTTGTCCGCACATTCGACCTTATTTTCATTCAGCCTTGGACAGAAGATCAGCCCCAAGCTCCACCTGAATGTCACCCCCCAAGATCTTCAACATCGCCTTGACGGTCTGCCCCGCAATATCGACAACCCGCACATCCTGCCCCTCGAACGGGCCATCGATCACCCGCGCCAGATCACCAACTCCAAAGGTACGACGCGCAGCAACCCGCCGCCTGATTTGCGATGAAACCCGACCGCCACTGTACTGACGCATCATCCGCATCACAGTCGCATCGGACATTTGAATTGGCCGGCCGCCAGTGCCCATCACCCCCATGACAACATCAAAACTCATCAACTCAAGCCACCTCTCGTCACCAATCCTCCACCCAACAAACATCCAGTCAGCCAGCAATGGAACCGAGACCAGATGCTTTTCTTTGGTAAACCGGTTCTTGATGCGCCAGACCTTCTTCACAGGCAAAAACACCTCGAACCCCGAACGCCTCAACAGATGTTCAGGCACAAAAACCCGTGTGCCAGTACCCTTGATCCGACGATGCGCAGGCTGGCCAGCTCGATTGATGTATTTTTCCTTTTCCACATCAATGATGGCGGTGCGCGCACCCCCACTGGCATTTGGCTTCATTCGCACTGCGAACCACTGGATTTCCCGTGCATATACATCAGCTGTGTTGACCATGTTCATATTGCCCTCTTTTCATCACCGCCACGCACAATCGCCTCGCAATATGCCAACCGTTTTTCATATCGGCCCAACCACGAAACATCATCATCGGATGCCCTGCTTTTGGCCGCGCGCTCACGGATACGCTGCGCAAGGCTCTGGTTGCGCGTGGCCTCCTCGGCGATATGCCGACCAGCGTTAAATGGCGGACGCTTGTTTTGCTGAAAATATGCCCACGTTTCAACCAACGTCCCAGCCGCCAGACACTTCGGCCCCTCAACCGATTGAAACCAGCTTAATAGATTTGGCAATTCCTGAACCGGACGCGGCTGCACCAACTCGGCAAGCCCACAGATTGTTGCCGCCGATGGCCAGACGTCACGATTGCGCCCCTCACCCTTAGATTTCAACATATCGAACATCACAGCCAAATTCTGATCCGACATGTAGATCAGACTGTCGATCATGCTGGCCATCTTGGTTTTGAAGACATCAGCAGGCACCTTGGCATTGCGCCGAAACCCCAACGCCTCCAGCGGCTCAATCAACAACCGGCGCACCCGCCCTCGTTTGCTTTCTTCAACTTCACTGCCCATTTCCTCGCCCCTTCTTTCCCCAGCAATTCAAAGTTATCCACAGGAGCTTCGCTGGTTGGTGCAACCTGTCATTTTCTTTTCTTTTCATTTCGTATCTTCTCTTATCAGCGGTGACAGAACTGACGTAAAAACCGTGACAAACCCCGTCAGTTCCGTTCCATTCCGTAAAAAGCCGTAACTATTCCGTAATATTCTGTAACTGTTACAGAACGCGCCAGAACATCAGGCGGGAGTACAGAACACGCCCAACGCCTCTCGGATCATGCCCTCAGTCCTGTTTTGATTGGCCCTATGCTCTAGCAACCATTCATCGAACCGGTCGATAAAACCACCAGCCATCAACAATTTCGTTGATCCAAGACGCTCAATTACAAGCGTCAAATCCTTGAACCGCTTGCGTTGCCGCGCCGCCTCTTTACGCTCAGTATTTCTGACCTTTGACCCAAGCGCCTTGATTGCCATTTCTGTCACCACACGATGTGCATACCGCACCTCACCTGTGTCACAGACGACCTCCGACCAATTGTATAATGGCGAGATTTTGCGCTCGCACGCGGCTTTCCAGCGCTCGATGTCGATCCCCAAGTGCTTGGCCAACAACAGATCATCACAGGGCAAGGTGCCGACCGGCGACTGATCCTGCGCTATGAAAAACAGATCAAACCCATAGGCCCGAACCTCTGGTTCTGCCAGCATCCTGAACGTGCTGTTCAGCCACCGGCGCTGATGAAATTCCACATAGAAATGGCTCTCCAACCGCTGATCCGATGTGATCGGGTAGTCCGGCATTTCCGTTTTATCAACGACACTGAATGCAGGCTTGATACTCATATCGCCCTCGCCTTTCTCGCCAGCGCACACCGCGCCTGACGGCTTCTTAACCATGTGGATTGAACTTGGCGCACGTACCGCCGCGCCGCATTGCACAGCACCCGCTCGGGGGCGGTTTTGGGGTACGCGTGCATGCGATGAACCAACAACGCCAATGCCGCCTTATGCCCCCATTTGCGCATTTCGCGCCGGTCTTGCTCGGCACAGGTATCGCAGCAATACCGCGACCAGCTGCGCGACGGGGTGAACCGCGCACAACAATTCGGGCTGAAACACTCACCAGCCACCCAAAACGGTAGCGAACTGATTTCAGGTTCGGCACAGATCGCAAAGGATTCAGGTTCCAAATGCCCTGCCCCGCCATTCGCGGTGTTGATGAACGATTGCCCCACTACGCGGCACCCCCGTTTTCATCACCCGCAGACTTGCGTGACCAATAGATGCAGCCATCCGTCCCACCGCCGCCATTACGCTCCACACCGAGCTTGGAACACCACGCCGAAACACGGACAGTCTCGCCCTCAAAATGCGGACACACACCACAGCACCGGCGCAAATGGATCCGACAGCCGGGGAAATGCGGATGCGTCCCAGCGGCGCGAGGCATAGGAACACTCGTCATGACGCCACCGCCATTCCACAGGCTTCATATGCTTTGCGCACCCGCTCGCAGGATACCTCGAACCATTCCGGCTCAATTTCGATCCCAATGCACCGCCGCCCCAGCTGAACAGCCGCAACCATCGCAGCACCAGCCCCCATCATCGGGTCCAGAACAACACCACCATTGTCGGTCGAATTGGAAATGTAATGCTCCATCAACTCGACCGGCTTTTCAGTCGGGTGCTTGGTCTCGCGCTTGGAATTCAGGTAAAAAGACTGCTTTGATCCGCAATCACCAATACCGGCCTCATCCGCCTTCCCCTTCCAGAGATACAGCGTGAACTCGAGGTTCTTCATATACCAACGGTTGCGGGTCGCTCGGATCTTGTCCCAATATAATAGGTTGTGAAACTTCCACCCTGCCCCCTCAAACGCCCCATGCGCCAAGAACAGATTCTTATCATTGGTCATGATGTAACAATCGGCATCCGGCTTGCAGGCGCGATAGAATGGCCCGCCAAGCTCATGCCACTTTGGGGATTTCATCAAATTGCCGGAGTTGTCGTAGTTGTCAGCGGCAAAAATCCCGCCCATCGACTGGTGCGCATTGCCGCCCGAGGTCAGCTTATAAGCCACATCGCAAAACAACACATCAGCCACAGCGCCAAACTCAGGCAGCACATCGCGACAATCCCCAAGGATCAAGCGGCAATCACCGATGGTGACCTCCTTGATGATGCCGGTCATGACAACCCCCCCCCATATTCCGACCCTTTTTTGATCACGAACACGGGCTTCATGGCCTTC
>JPUR01000256.1 GCA_001321835.1 Marinosulfonomonas sp. PRT-SC04 | reverse complement strand
GCTGAAGCGAACCGGCTGGAAGCCGGTGGCTTAAAACCTATTCGTGGAAAGTAAACACCTGTGCCGTGTCGCAATAGGTTTTCCGCCAGATTTCAGCGTGAAATCCGGCAATCGCATCGGCCTTCATCGGCCTCGTCAACCCGCGCTCAGCGGATCGACAAAGCCGTCACAGCGTTAGACGCCCAAGCACCAGCGCATCACGGCTTTTTGCGCGTGCAGACGGTTTTCGGCCTCATCAAAAATCACCGATTGCGGGCCATCCATCACACTTGAGGTAACCTCTTCTTCGCGGTGCGCAGGCAAACAGTGCATGAACAAAGCATCCGGTTTGGCCTGTGCCATCAAGTGATCATTGACCTGATAAGCCTTCAATTGATTGTGCCGACGTTGGCGGGTGGATTGGCTGTCGTGCATTGAAACCCATGTGTCGGCGATCACCAGATCAGCGCCCTGCACCGCCACATTTGCATCGCGTTCAATGGTGACCGTCACCCCTTTGGAGCGGGCAAAGGCGATCAATTCGGGATCAGGATCCAACGCCTCGGGACCGGCAAAGGTAAAGTCAAAACCGAACTGGCCTGCCGCGTGCAACAACGACGCGCAGGTGTTGTTGCCATCGCCAGTCCAGACCACCTTTTTGGCTTTGATCGGGCCGTTATGTTCCTCAAACGTCATCACATCGGCCATCACCTGACAGGGGTGGGTGCTGTTGGTCAGCCCGTTGATCACCGGCACATCGGCGTATTCGGCCAGCTCGTGCAGGATGCTTTCCTCAAAGGTGCGGATCATAATCATATCGACATAACGCGACAAAACCCGCGCGGTGTCAGCGATGCTTTCACCGTGGCCCAGCTGCATATCATTGCCCGACAGAACCAGCGTTTCGCCGCCCATTTGGCGCACGCCCACATCAAAAGACACCCGTGTGCGGGTCGATGGTTTTTCAAAAATCAGCGCCACGATGCGGTTTTTCAACGGTTGTTCCGCATCTGGCGTGCCTTTGGGTTGCCCCTTGCGGGCGTCCTTCATGCTGCGGGCCTGATCAATCATGCCCCGTAATGCGTTCGCGTCTGTGGTGTGAATGTCTAGAAAATGGTTCATGATTTCAGTCCTTTAGAAACTTCAGTAGCAGCTTTATCGAGCCGCAATACGGCCTCGGCCATTTCATCATCGCTGATGTTAAGCGGCGGCAAGAGGCGCACCACATTGTCAGCGGCGGGTACGGTTAACACTTCGGCCGCGTAAGCCGCTTTGATCACAACCAAGTTGGAGGCGACGCATTTCAGCCCCAGCATCAAACCCGAGCCGCGCACCTCTTCAAACACGTCAGGATGGCTTGCTACCAGCCCTTCAAGTTTCTGGCGCAAACCGCCGGCTTTGCGATTCACTTCGCTCAGGAACTCATCGGTTGCGACAATGTCCATCACCGCATTGCCAACCGCGCAGGCCAACGGGTTGCCGCCATATGTCGTGCCGTGGGTGCCAAACGTCATGCAGGCGGCCGCGGTTTCAGTCGCCAGCAATGCCCCCAGTGGAAAGCCGCCGCCGATGCCCTTGGCCACCAGCATAATGTCGGGGCTGACGCCGGCCCATTCATGGGCAAACAGCTTGCCGGTGCGCCCCATGCCACATTGGATTTCGTCAAATATCAACAAGGCGCCGACCGCATCACAGGCCGCACGAATGGCCTTCATATCGGCATCTGGTAGCGGACGAATACCGCCTTCGCCCTGCACGGGCTCCAGAATAACCGCCGCCACAGTGTCGTCCATTTCAGCGCTGAATGCGTCCATATCGCCGAACGGCACCTGCATAAATCCGGGCAGCAATGGTCCAAACCCGTGGGTCAGTTTTTCGGAACCAGCAGCGGCGATGCCCGCAGCAGAGCGGCCATGAAACGAACCTTCAAAGGCGATGATTTTCACCCGTTCCGGCTGGTCTTTATCAAACCAGTATTTGCGAGTCATCTTAATGGCCAACTCACAGGCCTCGGTGCCGGAATTGGTGAAAAACACGGTGTCCGCAAAGGTGGCCGCGACCAGTTTATCGGCCAATGTTTTTTGTTGCGGAATTTCATAGAGGTTCGAGGTGTGCCAAAGCTGCCCAGCTTGCTCGGTCAATGCCGCCGTCAATACGGGGTGGACGTGGCCCAAAACATTCACCGCAATGCCCGCGCCCATATCCAAAAATCGTCGCCCGTCTGCCTCGATCAACCAGCTTCCTTCGCCTTTGACGAAGGAAAGCGGTGCACGGGCATAGGTGGGTAAAACAGACGATATCATAGTGAAAATCCTTAAGAAGAAGACCCTTGGGTGCCGCATGGGCAGGGGCATGTCAATATTTTAGGAAAGTTTGTGCGAAAAAGTCGCAGGATGAACAGGAAGCGGGACGTCAGGTGCGTCGGCGTCGGGTGGCTGTGATATGGTGCTGCGTGTTCATAGAATCCGTTTACGGCAGAATGTTCGGCCTTGTCAATTGTCCGCTTCAATTACCCGCCGGATTTCGCCCCAAATTAGAGCTTTTGAATTTCGAAAACCGGCGTTACTGATGCCGAATGCAAGACACTCACACCCCAAACCAGCTCAAAGCCATCGCCTTTATTCTGCTCGCCTCGGTGTTGATCGCTGGGACCAGCGTGCTGGCCAAAATGCTGGGGCATGACACGTTGGGCCCTGCCCTGCATCCGCTGCAAATTAGCCATGGGCGGTTTTTATTCGCCTTTATCGCTTTGCTGGGCGCCGCCGCCGTTTTGCGACCGAAATTCACGAAAATCCACTATGGCCTGCATATCGCCCGCAGCAGTTGCGGCTGGACCGGTATCTCGCTGATGTTCGCCGCCATCGCCTATATTCCGCTGGCCGATGCCACCGCGATTAGCTTTCTAAATCCGGTGTTTGCGATGATGCTGGCGATCCCGTTGCTGGGCGAAAAAGTTGGGCCAGTGCGCTGGGCGGCTGCGGCGTTGGCACTGATCGGGGCTTTGGTTTTACTGCGCCCAACCCCCGACAATTTTCAGCCAGCCTCGATGCTTGCCTTAGGAGCCGCAATGGTCATGGGCTTTGAAATCATCCTGATCAAATTACTAACACGCCGCGAGGCGCCGCTGCAAATTCTGCTGGTCAACAACGCCATCGGCCTGACCATCGCCACGGTCGCGGTGCTTTTCGCTTGGGTCATGCCGACGCCTGCACAATGGGGGGCGCTGGCGGCGCTTGGCGGGATGATGGCCATGGCACAGGCCTGTTTCATTCAGGCGATGCGCAATGCCGAATCGAGCTTTATCGCCCCGTTCACCTATGCGACCCTGATCTTTGCCGGCTTTTATGATTACCTGATTTTCGATGCCGTGCCAGACAGCGTCAGCGTGCTGGGCGCGGGTATTATCATCACCGGTGCGTTGCTTTTGGCATGGCGCGAGGCGCGGCGACGCTAACGCAGGATTGGCTCAGGTGGCGGCTCATCTGCGGTGCCTGAAATCGCCGACAACGCCAAAAGCATCACGGGTGCTTGTATCCTTTGATCGGGGTGTATAAAATAGGCGCAACAGCATTCTATTTTATGGCCGTTGGGTATGGGTGAATTTCCTGCCACGGCCATTTTTCAATTAAGGAAAACACATGGCCTGGACCGATGATCGCGTAGCAACGCTCACTAAAATGTGGGGCGAAGGCCAATCCGCAAGCCAGATCGCCAAGGAATTGGGCGGCGTCACCCGCAACGCCGTCATCGGCAAAGTGCACCGTTTGGGCCTGTCCAACCGGGCCACCACCGGCACCAAAGTTGCCGCCAAAGGCAAAGTTGCCGCCAAGCCCGCAGCGCGCGCGAAACCCGCAGCCAAGGCAAAAACCGCCACGCCAACGCCCGCAGCGGAAACCCTGCCGGTGCCAGCAAAGCCCATGTTGCCCGTGCGCAAGGTGATCATACCGGCAGGCCAACCCTTGCCCCCACAGCCTTCGGCCAATGAAATCAGCCCTGAAGCGCTGGCCAGCGTGCGCGAAGTTGAGAAAAAAGCCAAAAAAATCGGCCTGATGGATTTGACCGAGCGAACCTGCAAATGGCCCATTGGCGATCCTGCGACCGACGAATTTTGGTTCTGCGGCCTAGAAACCCAACAGGGAAAACCCTATTGCGAGGCCCATGTCGGGGTTGCGTTCCAGCCAATGTCGGCGCGGCGCGATCGTCGCCGTTAAACCGGCAATCGGCACCGACGACCAGTCACGCCTTATCAGCGAGCAGCGCATCTAAAGAGCGGCGCAATGTCTGAATATACATTGCGCCGGATCAGGTTAATCTTGGCGAATCACTCGGCGGCAATCAGCACGCTCACTTCTGGCGGGCGTGCCATACCCTGCAATGGGATGCTCAATAAAAATTCCAGATCCTCATTGGCCATCCAAACCATAAACGCTTCAAGCGCCTGATCGATGTCGGCGAGATGCCAAAAAAGCGCGCCCGGTTCCGAATGCATATAGCCTTCGCGTTCGGCCAAACCTTTGAAGGCAACCTGACGGATCATAAACCCGATAATGTAATCCGGCGACCACTTCAAAAGGCCTGACACCAGCGCAAAGCGTGCCAAAACATTTGCAATCCCTGTGCCCCGATAATCGTCACTAAGCCAAAAATCTCCATGATAACAAACCGTTCCCGTTATCCTGTGGGCGCTGGGACCTGGCCGGTAGTGCGATAGATCAAGATCCAGATCGACCCCGGCAGGCGGAAAATCAAGGTATCGTTCAACCAGATAACTGGACAATGGGCGGCGGCCCAAATCCAGTGTTCGCATGGCCTGTGTGTGAATTAACACACCACTTTGGTTTCGCCCGGTGATCCAAAACCCGCTCGAGATGCCAAAATCATTCACCTTGTCGTCAAACGGCTGCCCGACAGGTTGGTGCCCCCGCTGCGTTGCTATTATATTGGCATACTCTTTAAAATATGTCCCAACGCATATTGATATACCATTTTGCATAGCAATATCAGTGGCTTGCGATAAGAATTGCGCACCCTTGAATGCACTGTGAATGCTCATAATCTAATCCCGTTATGGTTGCGTTGAATCACCATAACGCAAACTAGAGGGGATTAGGGGGACAAATTATAAAATATTTATATCCATCAAAAATTCTTTGGGCATTGATTTCACTTGCGCATCACTTAGGCTTTCAATCGATACATTATGTGTCCGGTTCACCAGCATCGCCAAGGCAAAATTACCATCCGGAAATTGGCACCCCAGCAGCAACCTTTGATAACTGATCGGAATCATCTCTTTGTAGTCCTTATCCGGCAATTGCGTGTGGATGTGATCCAGTCGCAGGGTCTCTTGGTCACGCACCTCCTGAAACGGCTTTAACAACAAATCGGCAAACCCCGCCCCGCCCAGCAAATCGGGAATTTCAGTGCCAACACTACTGCGCGCCCAATGCCAGCCCTGCCAGTTTGCATAAGAAGACTTGCTGCCGACCTCGACACAGATCCAGTTATTTCCAAACTGGCGATAAATCACCAAATAAGGCCGAAGTGGCGCAAATGCATCGGCCTCGATTTGCCCCTTGGCATCCGCCCAGCATTGAAATCCCTGCTGCAACAACGACGCCCCATCCTCCCATAATCGCCCCAGCGGGTGCTGCTGCAAATAATATGAAAATTTTGCGTCTTCCTCAAAAATAATGTGCGAAAGCCCAGCAATATGGCCGGTTTGATTGTTCAACCATGCCTCGCCGCGCGCCATCAGTTCCTTGGCTTCAGGCAAAGAGCGCTCCCCCGCGGCAGTCAAATGATACTGCCGATCCTCCAGCCGAAATAGAGGGTCACCCTTATGCTCCTCTAAAATGCTGATATGCCGGCGAACGGTCTGTCTGGTGCTGCCCAGCTCCTCGATCGCTTTGGATAGGTTGAGCGTGCGGGCCAGCGTCGTGAACGATCTGAGCAATTCAAACAACAACGACGAGCTTCGATCCTTAACCATAAATACTCCATTCTTTACATACTGATAGACAAAACTATGTGGTTAATACCGAGCGATGGTAAGCAAATCATCCATCAATGTCTAATGCATAATCCATTTGGGGTTACAGGTAACAGATTGATAGATTTCTCAAACAGTGGATGCTCGGATAGCGAGAAACAGGTAAGGAAACCAGATGCCACACCCAGTAGATATTCATGTCGGAAAACGCATAAAAGAAATCCGCACGATCCGTGGATTGACCCAATCAAATGTTGCTGACCACCTGGGAATCTCCTTTCAGCAACTGCAAAAATACGAAACCGGTGCCAACCGCGTTTCCGCCAGCCGGATGTTCGAGCTGTCAAAGCTGCTGAACATTACACCTGCGTTTTTCTTTGAAGGGCTGGAGGGGCAAAGCTATAATAGCATGCCGCCAATGGATCTGGAAACCGCCCGCATTGCAGCGGCTCTTTCCAGCATCAAGAACAAAACGCTGAAAAACCGCATCAACACGCTGATCAGCGAAATCGTCCGCAGCGCACCAGCATCTGACGAGACAAGCACGACGGCTTAACCCCTACCGCTTACAACATTGGATGCCGAACTTTCGCGCCGCATCCGATCCACTGTAGCGCCCCAGTCGCACGCCACCCTCAACAATCGCCGGGTCCCGATCTTTCGGGGCCCGTAGCCACCACCACATGGGATGCGCGCCCTTGCATGGTGATCAAACTGGGCATGGTGATCAAACCGGTTTCACACAGCTTATGTTCCAATACCCCGTTGGTGGGCATGCCAATCAAATCAACATTCGGCAAACCAACGCCGAACGCGCTCAAGACGCCGAACACCTGATTGCCAAGATGGTGAGCGCTTTGACCAACCGCCTTGATAGGTTTTCATTCAATCACTTGCAAACAAAGCCTGCTTGCATCGATCCATTCGTTTTTTTGCGGTGGACAAATTTTCCGATGCACCCAATGATAAAATCAAGGAAAGGGTCAAATGTACGGACCGTCGGACCAACAGCTCGATCCAACCGATAAGGAGACATTAAATTGGGACAGACTATATTGCCAACCCGGCGCAAAATTCTGACCGGCATGGCCGCTGTCGGGGCCGCGGCGGCGCTGCCTGATGTGACCCGTTTCGCCCACGCCGGATCACACAGTGCCCCGATCAAGATCGGCTTTCAGGTGCACCGCACCGGCATTGGCGCGGCCTACGGGCGCTGGTATGAGCGCACCACAAACGCCGCGGCCAAGGTGATTAATGACTTTGGCGGCATCAACGGACGCCCGATTGAAATCGTCGCCGAGGATGACGGGACTGATCCAAGGCGCGGTGCCGAGGTGTTGGAAAAATTCGCCAATCAGCACGGCTGTGACATCGCCTTTGGCACGTTGTTTTCCCATGTGGTGATCGGCTCGGCCCCACGCGCGGCTGAGTTGAAGATGCCGTATTTCGTGGTTTCCGAGGGGCATCACGTCGCCTCTGGCATGTTGAACCGCTACACTTTGCAGCCCGGCATTACCGATGTGAAAAGCCAAGTGCAGGCGATGGCGCCTTGGGTGGCCCAAAATCTGGGTAAAAAAATCACGATGATCTATCCTGATTTTGCCTTTGGTCACAATCACCGCGATTTCTTTTCTGAAGCAATTGAAAAACAAGGCGGCGAAGTGGTGGCGAAGATTGCCATTCCACCGTCCGAGACATCTTTCACCAAATATTTCCCGAAAATTCCACGCGATACTGAAGTGATTTATCACGTCATGGTCGGCCCTTCGGTTCTGACTTTTGTTAAGGAGCTGGGCGAGTTCTTTGGCCCCAGCGCGCCGCAGATTTTCGGCTTTGTTGACTCGCTTGAAGCGGTTGATTTCTCCACACCTGGGTTGGAGTTCCTTGAGGGTACGCATTTCTGGGAAGGCATGCCGCGCTATGCGCAGAACGACCAGACCAAGTATGATAAATTCTTCCGCGCCGCGGTCGGTGTTGATGATAACGGGGCCTCGGTGGATGACCCCAAAGACGTCTCGACCTACTCGCATATGTTCGGCTGTTGGGAGACCCTGTTCACCATTAAGGACGGCATGGAAGCAGCCGGTTACAATGGTATTGAAGATCGTACCAAGCTGATTGAAGCGGTCGAGGCGATCACCGATATGCCCGAAAGCAATGAGCATCCGCAAGGGGCCAAATTGTTCAACGGCAAGACCCATCAGGTGTTCGGACCGCAGTATATCTCCAAGGTCGAGAACGGCAAAATGGTGGTCAAACACACCACCTCGCTTGAGGATGGATTCTATCCAGACGAGGTCGATTACACCACGCAATCGTTCTAAAGCAGCCG
Source organism: Marinosulfonomonas sp. PRT-SC04 (assembly GCA_001321835.1). The sequence continues at coordinate 3,911 of JPUR01000256.1, read as the reverse complement.
ACCAAAAACACCCTTTCGCCGCAAACTGGTGGCGAAAGGGCCCCCGCCTCAAACAACATTCCAACATCATAAAAGAGCAGTAATCCCCCATGGAATTTGGCCCCCATCTTATGCTTGCCATGCTCGAAGGGCTGGTGCAGGCCTCCGTTTTAACCCTGACCGCACTCGGGTTATCACTGGTGTTTGGCGTCATGCGCGTGGTCAACGTAGCGCACGGCGAATTCTTCATGCTGGGCGCAGTTTTGGCATGGTGGATCACCAATATGCTGGGCGGATCCGCCGCGATTGGATTTGTCGCCGCATTGATCATTGCGCCGCTACTGGTGGGTCTTCTGGCGGGGGCGGCCGATTGGCTGATTTTGCGCCGCGTCGACTATGACCCAGAGCGCACAATCGTTGCCACCATCGGCCTTATGTACATCATCCAGCAGGTCACTTTGATGACCTATGGACCAGATGCACGCCCTGTTGCACCGCCGTTCAACACCCGTTTGGCGCTGCCGTGGTTTGAGTTTGGCGAGAACGGATTTCAGATGTATTGGCCGTGGGGGCTGAGCACCACGAGTTACAAATTATTCGTCATTGTCGCCGCCATTGTCACCCTGATCGGGGTCTGGCTGCTGATGACCAAAACCAAGATCGGTCTGATCCTGCGGGCCACCCAGCTGGACAGCGAGATCGCCCAAGCCTTTGGCATTCCGGTCGAGCGGATCTATGCGTTGGTGTTTGGCATGGGCGCGGCGTTGGCGGCACTGGGCGCGGTGCTGGTGGTGCCGATCCAGCAGGCGCATTATCTGATGGGGGCTGATCCGTTGTTGCTGTCATTCATCGTGGTGATCATCGGCGGGCTGGGCAGTTTGCGCGGCACCGTGGTGGCGGCGATTTTGATCGGTCTGTCTGATGGCATCATATCGGTGTTCTTCACCCCGACGCTGGCGAAAATGCTGGCGACATTATTGGTGGCGATGGTGCTGGTGTACCGCCCACAAGGATTGTTCGGAGCCAAAGCCGTATGAAAAAAATCATTCCCCTGCATCTGGGCCTGATCGCGCTTTTGATTGCATTACAGTTCATTCTGCCCGCCTATCATCACGGCAATCTGGCCCGCGTTATGGTGATGGCCACCTTCGCGATGGGCTATAATATTATGTTTGGCTACACTGGTCTGCTCAGCCTTGGCCATGCGATGTTTTTCGTGGCGGGGATGTATGGCATGGGTCTGTCGGTGACGCAGCTTGGCCTGTCGATTGGACCTGCGTTTGTCATCGGGGTGCTGACCTCGGTGCTGTTTTCGCTGCTGGTCGGCTTGCTGGCACTGCGCACCATCGGGGTTGGGTTCATGATCGTCACGCTGATGTTCTCGCAGACCGTTTTTCTGACTATTTTGTATTTCGGATCGATCACCCGCGGCGATGAAGGTTTCGTAATCCAGCAATCGGTGCGCCAGATTTTCGGGCTGGATTTAAGCGATCCGACCATCCGCTATTTCGCCGCGCTGTTGTTGTTTTCCATCGTGATGCTCGGCACCCTGTGGCTGGTGCGCGCGCCGATGGGCCGGGTGTTGATCGCCATTCGAGAAAACGAGGAACGCGCCAAAATGCTGGGCTATGATGTCTGGCGTCACAAGCTGGCGGCGGTGGTTTTGTCGGGCACGGTTTCGGGCATGGCAGGGGCGGCTTACGGGGCATTGTTCGGTTATGTCGGGGCCAGTTTCGCCCAAGTTCCATACTCAATCTTCCCACTATTGTGGGTGTTGCTGGGCGGAGCGGGCACGGTGATCGGCCCCTTTGTTGGCGCCTTGTTCATGTTCTATCTGATTGATCTGTCCAGTGGCATCACCGACGCCTATATGCTGGTTGTCGGTGTGGTTCTGGTTTTGTTAACCATGTTTGCCCGCAACGGGCTGATGGGAATTATACGCGAAAGGTGGGCAAAATGGCTGCCGTAACTTTACTGACCACCCACGGACTGTCCCAAAATTTCGGCGGTGTGAAGGCCGTTCGAAATGTCGACTTCACGCTGAAACAGGGCCAAATCCGCGCCCTGATCGGCCCCAATGGCGCGGGTAAAACCACGCTGGTCTCAATGCTGTGTGGGCGGATCAAAGCCAGCAGCGGCAGCATTCATTTTCAGGGTCAAGACGTCACCAACATGCCCGCCCATAAACGCATCGCGATGGGCATGGCCTATACCTTTCAGATCACCTCGATTTTTGGTAATCTGACGGTGTATGAAAACGTCGCACTGGCCGTGCAACGCCGTTTGGGGCGCAACCAGAAACAGCTGGATAAGGAAACCACCATTGCCCTGAAACGTGTTGGGCTCGACAGTCGCGCAGAGCAAACCGCCGGTGATCTGGCCTATGGTCATCAACGTTTGGTCGAGATTGCGATGGGGCTGGGACAGGAACCCAAACTCCTGATATTGGACGAGCCAACTCAAGGGCTGTCAGATGGCGAGATCGAAGAATTCATCGCTCTGATCCGCGAGGTTTCAGCCAACACCACGGTGCTGTTGATCGAGCATAACATCCCAGTGGTGATGGCGCTGGCCGACCGAATTACCGTGCTAAGCTTTGGCGAAATCATCGCCGAGGGCACACCCGAAGAAATCCATGCCAATCCGTTGGTACAAGCCGCATATCTGGGGGGATGATGTTAAATCTGACCAATATCAATGCCTCATATGGCAAAGTTCAAGTTCTGCGCGATCTGTCATTACAGGTGCAGGCCGGTGAAATTCTGTGCCTGCTGGGGCGCAATGGCGCGGGCAAAACCACGGTGATGAAAACCATCATGGGGCTGGTGCCTTTGACCTCGGGATCCATGCAGCTGGTGATGCAGGAAATTAGTGGTCTGCCGGCCTACCGCGTGCCCCGATTGGGGATCGGATATATCCCGCAAGGGCGGCGGTTGTTTTCGGAAATGACGGTGGCCGAGAACCTGCAAATCGGTCTGATGACCCGCGACAAGGGGGCGGATGTGCGCGAACATGTGCTGGAAATGTTCCCGCGTTTGCGCGAACGGTTTCACCAGCGGGCCGAAACCCTGTCAGGTGGCGAGCAGCAAATGCTGGCCACGGCGCGCGCCTTGTGTCTGGAGCCAAAAGTGCTGCTGCTGGACGAGCCGACCGAGGGCTTGCAACCCTCGATGATTTCGCTGATCCGCGATGTGGTGGTGATGCTGAAGGAAAAAGGCGTGGCGATTATTTTGGTGGAACAACGGGTGGATGCGGTGCTGGAAGTGGCCGACAAAATCGTCTTTATCGAGAATGGGCGCAGCGCTTTGACTGTAACGCCTGATGCGATCAAGGCGGACAAAAGCTTGCTGCAGCGATTTGTTGGGGTTTAGGGATGCCTGCGGCGCGGATATTACAAGCGATTTTCAGTTGGCCTGATGGGAGGAACAAAATTCACCCACACTAGGGGTGAACTTTGTTTCCGGTTACTGAAAATGGCGTTTGGAAAAGAAGAAGAATATCAGGTCAGTTTTCGCAACAGGTGCAGGAATATAGTTTACTCACTATCGGTAAGCGGCTCCAGCGTTTCGGCGCTGATTTTCTGGGCGATCTGTGTCAGTTCAGACAATAGTGCCCGGCCTTTCGGGGTCAGCGACACAATGGTGCGGCGCCGGTCGGTTTTATCATTTTCGGTCTGCACCAGGTCGTGTTTTTTCAACCGATCAACAACGCCTTTGATGGTGGGCCCGACCGTAGCCCTCAGTCACCCCCAACGCATTTTGCGGTAAGGCGCCCGCCTCGGTCAGCGTGGCAAGGGGCGCAAATTCCATCGGTGTCAGACCTGAAATGGTCTGCGCATTCATTCACGTCGTGGCGAGTTTGAATGTAAGCGTCCGTCGCCTACATTTCTGACTTATACTGCCACGGCATCAGCTCGTCCAGCTTGTTGATTT
>JPUR01000255.1 GCA_001321835.1 Marinosulfonomonas sp. PRT-SC04 | reverse complement strand
ACGCTGAACGGGGGCAGGTGGGTCTGCGAAGTCCTCACGAAACACGCGGGCGGGGCTTCGTTGGCCTTTTGCATCCATACCGTAGGGGGCGTGGGCGTCCGCAATGTGTGCCCTCTTACATTCCAGATGGGCCGGATCACGGGTTGCGCGTTGCGCCGGTGGTTCGGCTTTTGGGGGTGGTGTGATGGGGCAGCAATCAGTGGGTAAGGCCGATTGGGATGCTTTGGTGGAAAGCTATGCGGGCAATGTTACGATCCATCTCGATATTGAGTTTGGCGAGATGCAGGAGCGCTGCCGAGGGCAGTTGTCGTATTTGGCCACGCCGTATTCAAAGTTGGCGGTTGATCTGGATGGGCAGTTTTGCCCCGTTCGGTCGGATTTCGCGGGGCAGGAGGCGGCAAAGTGGTTGGCGCACTGCGGGGTGAATGGCATCACGGCGGTTTCGCCGATTGTGCAGTCTGTGGCGATGCTGGGGGCTGATCCTGATCGGGCGCTAGATCCGCTTGATGCGCGGTTTTGGACGGCATGGTGTGAGCCGATATTGTGGGCCTGTTCTGCGGTGATTATCCCGCAAATCGACGGTTGGTCGCAGAGTGCCGGGGTGCTGTTTGAGGCGCATTCGGCATTGAAGGCCATGAAGCCCGTGTTCGTGATCAAAAAAGGGTCGGAATATGGGGGGGGG
>JPUR01000254.1 GCA_001321835.1 Marinosulfonomonas sp. PRT-SC04 | reverse complement strand
ACGCTGAACGGGGGCAGGTGGGTCTGCGAAGTCCTCACGAAACACGCGGGCGGGGTTTTGTTAGCCTATTGCACCCATACCGTAGGGGGCGTGGGCGTCCGCAATGTGTGCCTCCTAACCTCCCTGATGGGCCGGATCACGGGTTGCTTTTGGCACCTGTGGTTCGGCTTGTGGGGGTGGTGTGATGGTCAAAACGCATCGAATTCAAAACGAGGGACGGTTTATCCGGTCGTGGCTAAATCCTGAATTTACAACAAAGGCAATCGCTGATGATTTTTATGTCAGCGAGACGTGTGTTCGCCAAACCGCTGCGCGGCTGAATTTGCCAACGGCAGCCGCGACTGGGCGGCGCAGTGGTAATAAACTGTCACCGGATAAGATCGAGGCCGCGAAGCAGCAGTGGCAGCAGGGGGTGGCAGTGGCGGATATCGCAGCCTCTGTAAATATGGGCACCAAATCAATTTATACTTGGGCGGCAAGGTTTAATTGGCCAAATTGCAAAAACCGTAGGCAACCTGCCATCAAAAAAATTGCGACAGCGGCGCTGGTTGGTTCGGCGGCACCCGCTTCAAACACTCAAAAACAGTCTGTCGATGTGCTGGATGGCCCAAGAATGCCCAGTGCGGCGGTGTTGGTGGCGTCGTTCACGTTGCGGCGTTTGGGTGCTGATCAGATCGTGCTGCTGGCCGAAAGTGGCGGGCGTTATCAGGCGTTGATTGATCTGGCCGAGACCTGGGGCAAGGGCCGCGTGTTTTTACAGCAATGTTGGAATGAATATTATGCGGGGGTGGCGCTGTGAGCGAGCAATCAGTGGGTAAGGCCGATTGGGATGCTTTGGTCGAAAGCTATGCGGGCGTGCGCACGATCCATATCGACATTGAGTTTGGCGAGGTGCAGGAGCGCTGCCGGTCTCGGTTGTCGTATTTGGCCACGCCTTATTCAAAACTGGCGGTTGATCTGGACGGGCAGTTTTGCCCTGTTCGGTCGGATTTCGCGGGGCAAGAGGCGGCAAAGTGGCTGGCGCATTGCGGGGTGAATGGCATCACGGCGGTTTCGCCGATTGTGCAGTCTGTGGCGATGCTGGGGGCTGATCCTGATCGGGCGCTAGATCCGCTTGATGCGCGGTTTTGGACGGCATGGTGTGAGCCGATATTGTGGGCCTGTTCTGCGGTGATTATCCCGCAAATCGACGGTTGGTCGCAGAGTGCCGGGGTGCTGTTTGAGGCGCATTCGGCATTGAAGGCCATGAAGCCCGTGTTCGTGATCAAAAAAGGGTCGGAATATGGGGGGGGG
>JPUR01000253.1 GCA_001321835.1 Marinosulfonomonas sp. PRT-SC04 | reverse complement strand
CCAGCTCAATTTTAACCTCGGCACCAGGCTCGGGCAGCGAGAACCGTTTAAGGGCTGACACATTGGCAAATGTAATCTCGGCGGTATCGGACACGAAGCCCGCAGTGTCGGTGACCCGCACCGACGTTAGCTGTGAGAATAGGAAGCCCGTTAAGGCGACGCCGTTGATTGTCACTCTGGTGAACGGTCTAAAATCCATCAATCCCATAGCGATATTGTCTCGGTCGGGGGGGCATCAACCAGATCAGGCAACCGGATGCGCACACCGGCCTCAAGTATCGGGCCCAGCGCTGCCAGCCCTCGGTTAATGGCCAGAACAATCTCGACTTGGCCGTTGCGGGTGTTGCCGTAGCGGTTGAAAATAATCTGATCTAGGATGTCGCCATCCTTAGAAACGTAGAATTGATCGGAGCCCGCCATCATACCTCGCTATCCGCATCGTAAACTCTTGTTTTAAAGGAATTCCCCGCTTGGCAAAGATCTCTTGCCCCTCAGAAATGGTTTCGACGACCCAGAGCCCGAGCACACGCCCAGCGCCTGAAACCAATGGAAGTGGGACCCCGAACGAGGCCTGCATGCGCATCTTGTCCACCTGCTTTAGGCCACCCCTAAAGTGCGGATAAATCACGCCTTCGATTTCGATGGTTTCAGGGCCGTAACCGGTGAACTGCATCGCATCATTCGAGCCGATCCGCGACTGACGTGCCCATCGATATTCGGTGGAGCGGTTCAGCCGCTGGTAGGCGGCGCTATCAAGTGAAAATTGCAAAAAGCCGAGCTGCATCATGATTTCTGCCATTGTTACCTCCCAAATGCGCCAGGCATAGAAGGGCGATCAAACAAGGCCCCCTGCGCGGCAGAACGGGTGCGGCGATCGAGGATCGCGATAACTTCGGCGGCGCTGGCCCCCGCGGCGTTTATGTGGATGGTCATTTGTTGTGTCACCCCAGAGGTTGGGGTCGTGGCGGGGGCGCGGCTGGATCCATTGTTGCCAAAAAGATTGCTGATCCTATCCGCATGTGACGCCAGCTGGCGCATCGCCCGATTGTCGGCAACATATCCGGCTCGGTTCTCGAATTTCAGCTCCGGCCCTTTTTCGCCCGTTAAGTGCCAGCCACGACCATAGGCACCACCCAGCGCGTTGGTTTGAACCGGGGGCAACCTCGAGCCAATTTCTATAAAGTTGGGCTGGGCCGCTGATGGTCGGCGGGGCAGCCCCAGAATTTGTTTGGCGGTGGGTTTGTTGCTTTGGGCAGTAATATCCGCATCTGACATGCCATCGAAGACACTCCCGCCGTCCCCCTTCACCCACTTAAGGGCCGTAATAACCGGTTTGATCTTGCCCATGACCCAATCGAACTTTTCGCCCAGCCAATCGACAACGGCGCCCAACGTGGTTTTCATCGCCTGCCATGCCGCGCCGACCCCTTCGACCCCGAACTTTAGGCCATCGAGCAGAGGTTTGCCGCCATTTTCCCAGAGCCAAGTAAACTTTTTGCCCATCCAATCGATGACAGGGCGCAGCATTGGCTTTATTTTATCCCAGTTGGTATAAATCAACGCAGCCCCCGCCGCGATTGCGGCAATGGCAATACCGATCGGATTGGCGATTAACGCGGCTCCAACCAAACGGATCCCACCGGCAACCATCGGGGCGAAGGCTGTCAACGCAAACATTGCTCTGCCAAGGCTGAACACGGCGCCTGCAAACTTGCCGACCCGGATGATGCTTTTTGTGGCCAGCACCGCGCCGATAATGATGCCGAAGTTTTCCCAACCACCAACCATGTCGGCGGTTGATGCGATAACATCACCAACGACAGTGGTGACGCGGCCGATGCCTGTTACAATGTCACCGATCATCGGCAACGCGCGTTCCACACCATCCGCAAACGAGGTGGCCCAAACCTTGACCCCTTCTCGATTGTCCAGAAGGGCGTCACCGATCTGGCGCATCGCCCCAGTGACAACGGGCATCAATTCGGCCCCAACGGTGTGCCGCAAACCCGTAAATGTCCCCTGAAGTGTGGTGAGTTCCTCTCTGAACTCACTTGCGGATCGCAAGGCTTTGCCGCTCAGGATGCGGCCAGCCGCTTCAGCTTTATCTCCGAGACGTTCCAGCTCGCGGCCATTGTCTTGAAGCAGCGGGATCAGAAGCGATGCGTCACCTGCCATTGCCTCTAGAAAAAACGTCATTTCTTGTTGCGAAACGCCTGCTTTTTCTAAGCTGTCAACGTATAGAAGAAGCGCATCCTTGCCACTTAATTCCTTGAACTGATCGATGGTCACACCAACCTTGGGCGCAATGTTCTCGAAAAAGTCAGCCATTGGGCCGCCGCCGGTTTGAATGAAATCACCGATACGATCGTTTACATCTTTTAGGATATCCCCAAGTTTTTCTTGTTCCATACCAACGGAGCCAACGGCGGCTGCCATTCGTTGGAATTCTCGTGGCGAGGTATTGGCCACTTGTGACAGGTTTTTGATTTCTTTGGCGGCCTCAGCAGTGCTGCTGGCCAAGCCAAAGATAGCGCCACCTGCAAGCCCCACACTGATCGCAACGCGGCGGGAGTTTCGCCCGATATCGGCGGTCATGGCTGAGAATGTGGAGCCAACACGGCGCGATGCTCCGGCGGCGCGGTTCCAGCGTTCTTGTGTGCGGCGGAGGCGGTCTAATGTGTGGGTTAAGTCTTCATACTCGCGATCGAGGGCATCAACGGATTTCCCCTGTTTTTCTAAAACCTTGCGCTGTTTGCCAAGTTCGCGCTGCCTGCGCTCGACGGTTTTGATGCCGTCCCCAACGCTGTGAAGTCCGGATTTCAAAAAGCCAATATTCTTCTTCACCGATTGCTCTAAAACAGAACCGATGGTGATCGTTGCGTTGAGGCGTTGATTTTTACTCATTTCTTTGGAAGGCCTTCTAACCACCAGAGGAAGCGACTGACCGACATCGCCGCAATTTCAGACCAAGCCCACCCGGTGCAACTGGCGAGCCGAAGAGTGCCCTCGCGAAGCTGCGCGTCGGTCAGGTCATAAAAGCCGCGTAAGCATCCTGCAGCCGCCCATATTGGCGCATCTTCAAGCCGCTAATGGCTTCGGGGGCTTGCTCACAAAGGTTGGCAATTACATGGACTTCTTTGCGGGCTGCAGATGTGATGCCGTCAACCGAAAGTTGGTCGTCAACGATCGGCTCGCGCATCACCATTTTCTTGATTTCGGTGCCATCAATCTTCAACGGTAAGTCGCTGAAATCGATCTCTTTAGAGCCATCCGGCAGGTCGGTGACATATGGTTTAGCCTTGGGCATGGGGTTTCCTTACAATCCGATATTGGCGCGATGCTCGGAGAGCTGGTCGACGCCGTTGATGATGCGCACCATGTTGATGACATCGATTTCGTTGATCACCCGCTGGCCGTGGGTTTCACGGTAATAGGTGAGGCCCATGTTGATGGTCAGTGATGGCTTGCTGCCTGATCCCCATGTCCCGCGGGCAATGGAAATCAACGTGCCGGTCATGGCGTGGGAAACAGCGGTGGTGACCCCATCAAGATTTTCAAGCGAGCCTTTGGCGGTGAGCTGGATGCCCGAGCCTTTTTTGACACCCCAGAGCGCCAGAACATCGGCGTCATAAGAGGTCAGCACAAAGGAGAGCGACAACTTTTCCATGCCCATTTCGATATCAATGGGAGCATCCATGCCGCCACCACGAAAATCTTCGGTGGTGAGCGTCAGGTCAGGGGCGTTGTATTCCTCGATCTTGCCGGCGTATCCGCGACCGTCGACGATTAGATTGAGATATTTGAGAATGTCCTCGGCAGCCATTAGTTAAACACCTCCTCGATATAGTCCTGCACCAGATGCGAGCGGAATGTGATGTGCTCGGCTGGATAGACCGGTGTGAAGTCGAAATTAAAGAAAACCTTGCCCAGCGCGATGTTCGCCGCTGAATTTAGATCGGGATCAGCCCAGCATTTGCCGCCCAAGATTGCGCCCATGGCGACCAGATCGCGCAGATATGCGTTGACGCCTTCTTCGACATCTTCAACATAGGTTTTAGTGATGCCCCGATCGACGGCCCAGAGATGGGCGCGAAGCAGGGAATCGTTGATGATGTCGGCGGTGCGCCGGACACTCAAGAACACCCATTTTGTATCTGCGGTGAGGGTGCGGTTGCCCCAGAGGCGATACCCGTTTTGTCGAATGGTGGTGGCCACCTTGTTTTCGTTCAGCAGATTGGCGCGGGCGTTCTCGTCGCCGAGCTTGAAATCAACGGGTCGCGATGTGCCGATGATGCCCGAGATCAGGTGGTTCGATGGGGAGGCCCAGAAACCGGTCTCGTTGTCGGTCTTGGCGATCAGCCCCGCTACGCGAGAGGATGGCGCAACATCTTTAATGACGCCGCCAACCAGCACTTTGTGCCAGGGATCAATTAAGTAGATGCGAGACGATCCAAAATCACCGGCGGCCGTATAAGCTGCGGCATCGGTGGTGTTGGGGCCATCCATGATAACACAGGCGCGGAGGCGGTCAGCAATGCCCTGCAGCTCGGCGATAACTGGGTTTGCAAGCTCGCTGGGGCGCTGGTGAGTGAAGCCTGGTGCAATCAAGATGCGCGGGGCCAACCCGATCACACTCTCGGCCCCGACAAGAGCGTGAACGCCCTCGAAGTTGCCGTCGACAGCATTTACGCCGCCAACAACATTGGCAAGAGTTTCAAGTTCGCTGGCCCCTTCGGCGATCCGCACGACAACCACGACCGCGCCGGCTTGATCAAAGATACCATCCATTGCGACCGGCAGAGTGCCTTTGCCATCACCAACCGTGTCGAGCAATGCGGCTTCCTTACGGGATCCTGCGACCAGAACGGGGGTATTCAGGGGGAAGGCGGTGGCGTCAGCATCAGGCGCTGTGCCAACAATCCCGATGACCGAGGATTTAACGGTTTGAATGGGGCGGGGGCCGGCATCGATTTCGATGACTTCGACGCCGTGGAGAAAGGATGCGGACATACTGACCTCTTCTGCGGTGCTGCGATTGTGGCAAACATCACATCAGGCTTTTGTTCATTCCTCTGGCGGTTCCCCCACAATAGCGCCTTTGGCCCGTGAGTTTCGCACTTCTGACAGCGAGGCATAGCTTTTTCGATACTTGAAGGACCCGAACTGGCCTCCAATGCGGACAGCCACGTAAAACATCAAAGAGAAAAACAATGCGGGCGGGATTAGAAATAGGCGCTGCCCCGAAAGAGCTGAGGTATCTTGCAGCATGGCCGTGAAAAACTTCCAGTCGCATCGTGCCCGATCCCATCGATCGCCGCCAACGACGTAGCCGAAATCATGGTGCTGCCAGCTGGCATTGTTAAAGAACCAGCTGGCGGCGCCCGTGATCGCACGACGTGCCCATGCCGGCAGCCAATACGGACCGACGCCGTTGCCGAACTGTTGCTGCTCGGCGTGTGTTAGGTCGCTAAAAGAGGGCCGTTGCATTCTAATCATTCCCCAGTTCAGCAATCGCCGCCATCTGTTCTGGGGGTTGGGCTTTCCACTGTGCAATGGCGGCGCTGGTTTGCGTGGCAATCTCTGCAAACACAGCGTCGATAGCCGCCGCGACCTGATCAATTGGGATGGCATCATTTGTCGCCTGCATAATCGCGGTCTTGGCCTTGGCTTTTAATCCAGCGGCCATGCCGGTTAGGGCTTGAAACGCCTCGGCCTTTGCAATGATTGTCGCCGTTAATGTAGACGCCTCAATCCCGCTGCCCTCGGCCTCATACCCAATCATCGCTTGTTGACCATCGGTGGCCGTGCCTGCCGCAATCGCGCGCGCGGCACGTTCCTTGGTTGGCCATGTGTCACGCTCTTCAGTGGTTGCGCTGCCGGTCAGCTTAAGCAGGAACTTGCTGTGTTCTTGATCAATACGGTTGAGCGCTGATGCCTGAAACTCTTCCCGTGTGGGCATGTGGGGGCTGATGATCGCTCCGTCCCATATCAGCCGCGTCTCACTTTGATAGGCGGCTTGAAGGGCATCCGCCTTTGTGGCTGAAACAACCCGCATATCAACGGGAAACAGCGCTGTAATATCGCCGGATTCCCCAACAACATCGCCCCGCTCATTCACTAGGAAAAAGAACCCCAGCGCGTGTTCCTTGGCGATGTCATAGAAATCTTGCCCATCATCATTTTGGGAAAACTGAATGTTATGTGGGTTGTCCCCGTCAGGGGTGTAGCGGGTGAAATACCCGAGGTCTTTGAACTGCATGATTACACCTGTGCGATTGTGACCCAAGAGCCGTTGATACGTTTTTGAATGGGGCGGGATTTGTGGCCTGACATGACATCATCGGCAAACTGCCAGTGAATGCGCACAGCGGTGAGCACGAACCCTGCTGATGCAACATACCAAGTGGTGACGTTAGTATCTGTTTGAAACAGTGTTTGCACTTCAGCGCCAAGGCGTACATCGGCCACACTGTTGGCCATAGTGGCCACAAGTGAACCGTTGACCTTCACAGGGCCACCGTCGCTGTTTAAATACAGGTTTGCAGCGGCTCCGTTTCGTCGCGCCTGTATCTCGTTGTTGTCTGCGCAGAGGTTATAATCGTCGGTTCTGCCTATCTGAAAGGCATGGGCCGTGGAGGACAACGACAAATCATTTGTAGCGTTGAGCCGCAGCCGCCCCGCGTGGATGTTGCCATATGCAAACTCAACATCATCGGCTTGATCCGCAATAAACTTGAACACGTTAGTGGCATCATCGAAAATAAGACCGTCAAAGTTTCCGCTGGCGTCACTGCCCATTCGGATTTTATAATTTCCGGCATCGGTCCGCAGGAATGATGACTTGCTCAACCCGCCCAGTTTATCCGCATTTACGCCGGTCAAGCCGGACCCAGCCCCGACAAAACCCGCCGAGGTAATTCGGCCAATTTCTGCGCTTGAATTGTTATAAAAAACCGGCCCACCAAGTGTAAATTTAACAAACACTTTTGTTGTGGTGTTATCAGAATGGCCAATGCTCATGTCGTTCGTCACGTCACGTAAAAACCAAATCGCCCCGTCCGCGTGTGAGCGAATTTGCGTTGATCCGGCGTTGTCACTGCGATCTACGAGGGTGATTGCAGGTTCAAACGCTCTGACGATCAGGCCGTAATCATTACCCCCGTCACCGACATGCCCCAGACTGTTGAGGAAAAGTGAGCGCATCTCAGCATTCGCGTCTTTGATCTTGGCCAAAACATCTGCGGCCGT
>JPUR01000252.1 GCA_001321835.1 Marinosulfonomonas sp. PRT-SC04 | reverse complement strand
TGTCGGGAAACCCTTGGGCGCGGAATTGCTCGCGCGGGGTTAGCATCCGCATGCCGATGTCGGTGATTGCGTAGGTCTGGCCGTGGATATTGACCGTCACCACGCCGAACCGGTCGCGGGTGGTCAGGGTGTGGAGCGGGTCGCGGCAAGACTGCCCCTCGCCTTGGCCGTAGTATTTGGTCAAAAACGCCGCCACCAATCCGGCATGGTTGCCGCCAGCGCAGATCGAGGTCACCGGTTCCCTGGCATCACGGGCGCTGCGCCCCGATCCGTGCATGTTCATCAGGTGCGCGGCAACGATAGTCTGCTGTGATCCGGTGACTGTAAGGGTGCTGACCGGCGCTGTGATTGGTCGCTCATATGCGCCGGTGTTGTGCTGGGCCATGAAGGCGGTCACAAGCGCATGCCTGTTGGCTGTTGTCACGGTTGTAAGCGGGCGTTCCAAGCCTTGAGACCTGTCTTTTCCGCCTTGCCCCTCGCCATAATATGACACCAGATTTGGCACCACGATTTGATTTTGGTCTTTGTTGCTGGCCGTGATGGTGTGAATCGGATCAAACCCGCTGCGCACCGCGCCGCCGTGCTGGCCGTAGGTCACAAGGAACGGGTCTTTGGCTTCGATCACATAGCGCATGATGCCGCGCGCGACACGGCGCAGCGTGTTGGTCGCCAGTGGCCGGATGGACCGGACGCCATACTTTTCCTTGATCTGCTCTGAGGTGTCGAAAATCGACGGGCAGGGGATTGACCAATCAATGATTTCCGCCGCCGTGCGCCACGGTTTCAACTTGCCGGATTGCACGGCATCGCTGCTCGGGTCACCATGGGTCGGTGCTGGTTTCACAATTGGCCGGCCATCACGCCTTGCCACCAGAAACAACCGCTTGCGGATTGTCGGTGCGCCATAGTCACAGGCCCGCAGCTGAAACCACTGGACCTTGTATCCGAGTTTGCGCAGCGCCTTGACCCACGCTGTGAATGTCTCGCCGCGTTTGCCCTTGTCGGGTTTGCCGTCTGTGCCAAGCGGGCACCAGTCCTCAAATTCTTCGACATTCTCCAGCATGATCACATCAGGGCGCAACAGTTTTGTGTAATGCACCACCACCCACGCCAGATCGCGGATATTGGCATCAAGGGGTT
>JPUR01000251.1 GCA_001321835.1 Marinosulfonomonas sp. PRT-SC04 | reverse complement strand
TGTCGGGAAACCCTTGGGCGCGGAATTGCTCGCGCGGGGTTAGCATCCGCATGCCGATGTCGGTGATTGCGTAGGTCTGGCCGTGGATATTGACCGTCACCACGCCGAACCGGTCGCGGGTGGTCAGGGTGTGGAGCGGGTCGCGGCAAGACTGCCCCTCGCCTTGGCCGTAGTATTTGGTCAAAAACGCCGCCACCAATCCGGCATGGTTGCCGCCAGCGCAGATCGAGGTCACCGGTTCCCTGGCATCACGGGCGCTGCGCCCCGATCCGTGCATGTTCATCAGGTGCGCGGCAACGATAGTTTGTTGGGTGCCTCGCGTGGTGAGGGTCGTCACTGGCTTTTGCATGTGGCGCTCATATGCGCCGGTGTTGTGCTGGGCCATGAAGGCGGTCACAAGCGCGTGCCGGTTGGCTGTTGTCACGGTTGTAAGCGGGCGTTCCAAGCCTTGAGTTCTGTCTTTTCCGCCTTGCCCCTCGCCGTAATATGAAGCTAGATTTGGCACGACGATTTGATTTTGATCTTTATTGCTGGCCGTGATGGTGTGAAACGGATCAAACGCGCTGCGCACCGCGCCGCCGTGTTGGGCGTAGGTCACAAAGAACGGGTCTTTGGCTTCGATCACATAGCGCATGATGCCGCGTGCGATACGGCGCGATGTGTTGGTTGCCAGTGGGCGGATGGACCGGACGCCATACTTTTTCTTGATCTGACCTGTGGTGTCAAAAATCGACGGGCAGGGGATTGACCAATCAATGATTTCCGCCGCCGTGCGCCACGGTTTCAACTTGCCGGATTGCACGGCCTCGCTGTTCGGGTCGCCGTGTGTCGGTGCTGGTTTCACAATTGGCCGGCCATCGCGCCTTGCCACCAGAAACAGCCGCTTGCGGATGGTTGGGGCGCCATAGTCACAGGCCCGTAGCTTGAACCATTCGACCTTGTATTTGAGTTTGCGCAGCGCCTTGACCCACGCCATGAATGTCTCACCGCGTTTGCCCTTGTCAGCCTTGCCGTCTGTGCCAAGCGGGCACCAGTCCTCAAATTCCTCGACGTTCTCCAGCATGACCACATCAGGGCGCAACAGCTTTGTGTAATGCACCACCACCCACGCCAGATCGCGGATATTGGCATCAAGGGGTT
>JPUR01000250.1 GCA_001321835.1 Marinosulfonomonas sp. PRT-SC04 | reverse complement strand
CAATCTTGCGCCCTAAGCGGGTTAGAAAATGCTGATCACTTTCTTCAGTCTGGGCCGCATAATGAATCGGATGTGCTTTCAGATCATCCGTAATCACCAGCTTCAGATTATGTTCATTGGCGATGGTGCCAGCGATATGACCGAATGTGCCTTCCCATGCCCGCGTCTTGGGCTCCTTGATAGATTTGGAATGATCAGCCGCTTTGGCAATCAGGGTCGCGGTGCGCTCAAAGCCGTTACGCTCCCATTCCTCAAAGATGTAGGTGCCAATAAAAATCGGCGCGCCCCATTCTGCAAACCCCAAATACAGGCTGAGCTTGGCCCCCTCACGGGGCCGCTCAATATGCGGAAAGGCATCATCCATAACAACGGTCATTTCATCGCTCTCATAGCCCGCTGCGTCTGTCACCTCGATCTTTAGAATGCGGGCGGTGTTGAACGGCTTTCCATCGACCTTCAGTGTGAATATCGGCCTGTAACCGTTTGGCTTAATCATAGAGTTTTACCGACTGGACGGGTTGGTCCGCCTCAATATCAGGCAAGGTAATGGTTAGCCCCGCAGGCAAAACCAAACCATATGAGGCTAGACCGCGGTTGGCCTCGAGCACGGCTTCTGTGGTGCCTTGGTGGCGGCCATAGTGGCGGTAGACAATCGCATCCAACACGTCATCTTCTTGGGTTGTATAAGTGTTGCTCATAGTGTGTTCCTCTTATTTAACATTCCCAATCCCCAAAGCCTCATTGATTGCGTAGGTTTTGCAACGCACCCAGAAACGGGTGGCACTTTTTTGATATTTCAAAGTTCCATCCCGTTGGTAACGGCAGCGCGCCCTGTGATGTAGCTTGCGTAAACCACGCGGAATAGTTGACCAATGGTTTTGACAAATCCATTCCACATAGCTTTCACGACATGTTCGGCGGCATCCGATAATGCAACAAGGGGTGCGTTGCAATTTCATGCTTCAGGTTTCAAGTTCAGCTCGCAAAGCGCACCACGCATATGCCGCAGCCAACGAGACCACGCCGTTACCGGCAGCAGCGGATCGGTCCACCCCGAAGGCCATCCCATCATCCAGTCTGTGAATGCAGGGTTCAAGCTTAGGGCATCGGTCGCGTGTTTTTCGCCATTCAGCAAAATCACTCGGCTGGGGTGGGAAGATTGAATGTTGTCGCCCTGCCAGCCCACCGCATCCAATATCTGCCATAGAAGGGTCCAGGACAGCGCTTGGTTCTTCAGCCCGATCTGGGTGCCTATTTGGTTCTCGTCGGTTTTGAACTGCATCCCCCGCGGGCTTAGGATCAGACAGGCCCGGTTGCCGCTGGATGCCACCGTTGGCGTGGCCCATAATGAACACCCTCTCGCGGGTATGCGTCCCGCCAACTTCCGACGCTGATACGACGCGCGCTGCAACTCGGTAGCCCATTCTTTGAAGATCTCGGATGACGTCTTGGAAGCCAAGGGAGAGATGCCCGATAACGTTTTCAAAGAACACACGCTCGGGCGCGATCTCCTCAACGATCCGCGCAACATCCGGCCAGAGGTGGCGCGGATCGTTTTTGCCCTTGCGCAACCCCGCGAAGGTGAACGGCTGGCAGGGATAACCGGCAGTGACAAGATGAACGCGGCCGCGCCATGGCTTGCCGTCGAAGGATTTGAGATCGTCCCAAACAGGTGCTTGATCCAAGGACGCGTCCGCCATCCGTGCCACGAGAGCGGCCGCGGGGAAACTGTTCCGCTCAACATAACACACGGTGCGATATCGGGGTTCTGCGATGTGAACTCCGATATCAAGGCCGGCAACACCGGCGCAAAGGCTGATGCCTCTAATTTCTGTCTGTTGGTTTGGGGGGTAAATAGCCACACGATTGGCCCTTTCCGTTGCGATCTGGTCGCTCGGGTGAAGGGCTCAACGCGGCGGGTGCCGCTGGCCTCATGATGTTGATAGACCGGCAACGCGGGCATTTGATTGACAGTGTGCCAATCAGCCCGTCCGGTTCCATCTTGAATAGCAGTTTGTTGCATTGTGTGCATCTATTTTCTTCTTGCCTCATTAGGGCGACTCACCTCAATATGCGGCTCCCTAGCTAGGGTGGAAGCGGCCATAAGGCGATTGCTGGTCGGCGGGGTCAGGTGTTAGATTTTGGCCCCGTGTCGGGGGGTGTTAGCGCACCCCTTGGCCTTCCTTATTGGGTATTAGAGCGTCACGTCTTCCAACATGATTTGGTTTTGAAACAACCTCAAAATTTTCAAGAATTTGCATGACAATTGCGGCCCGATTGTAGGAAATATTCAACTGCCTTTGGATGAATGATGTGCTTGCGCGTTGATGCTGACAAACCAAATCCTTAGCCTTTAGCACATCCTTTGAGAGCGTATACATCCCACCAAGACAAACGTGGTCAAATGGCCTTCCTTTATGGATGTAACAATCCTCTTGCGTAAGTTTAGGCACTATCTTTCCTCCGGTTTATTGCATTTCGGGCAGGGCAATCCGTAACGCATTTCACGCAACGTAAGTTCATACCACCAACCGGCATCATGATGGCACTTTGAGCAAACCAGATACGCATTGTTTTCACAGCCTCGATCGACAGGGTTCATCATCACGCGACGGCGCTTTTTCGGTTTCTTGAATCCTTCAAATGTGGGCTGTTTTACCATTTCAAATCCTCAAAAAATCGGGATGCCAAAGATACTAAATCCGGCGGGTGCGCGGGTTAGCTTGATGGTGATTGTCATCTTCTGAAACGTACCGTTTGGCAGCACATGGGTTTTCTCGGCCGCCAGCTCCTCGATGATGTAAAGCCCGTAGAAATGCCCCGAGCGTGATATCAACGGCAAACGCCTTCCTGTGCGCATCCAGACCCGCATCATTTCCACTTGGGTTGGGCCGCTGGGCGACAGCACTTCCTTGTAAATAACCGAGCGCAATTCAATCGTGCGATCGCCCGGACCTAGGAACTGTTTTGCTGGAAA
>JPUR01000249.1 GCA_001321835.1 Marinosulfonomonas sp. PRT-SC04 | reverse complement strand
ACGGCCGCAGATGTTTTGGCCAAGATCAAAGACGCGAATGCTGAGATGCGCTCACTTTTCCTCAACAGTCTGGGGCATGTCGGTGACGGGGGTAATGATTACGGCCTGATCGTCAGAGCGTTTGAACCTGCAATCACCCTCGTAGATCGCAGTGACAACGCCGGATCAACGCAAATTCGCTCACACGCGGACGGGGCGATTTGGTTTTTACGTGACGTGACGAACGACATGAGCATTGGCCATTCTGATAACACCACAACAAAAGTGTTTGTTAAATTTACACTTGGTGGGCCGGTTTTTTATAACAATTCAAGCGCAGAAATTGGCCGAATTACCTCGGCGGGTTTTGTCGGGGCTGGGTCCGGCTTGACCGGCGTAAATGCGGATAAACTGGGCGGGTTGAGCAAGTCATCATTCCTGCGGACCGATGCCGGAAATTATAAAATCCGAATGGGCAGTGACGCCAGCGGAAACTTTGACGGTCTTATTTTCGATGATGCCACTAACGTGTTCAAGTTTATTGCGGATCAAGCCGATGATGTTGAGTTTGCATATGGCAACATCCACGCGGGGCGGCTGCGGCTCAACGCTACAAATGATTTGTCGTTGTCCTCCACGGCCCATGCCTTTCAGATAGGCAGAACCGACGATTATAACCTCGGCATGGACAACAACGAGATACAGGCGCGAAGAAACGGGGTGGGCTATGGTCTGTATCTGAACTCCGATGGCGGCAATGTGTATGTCAACGGTTCACGAGTGGCAACTGATGCTTCCAGCATCAGTGACGTTCGCCTCGGCGCAGAGGTGCAGACGCTATTTGCAATAGATACAGGTGTCACCACTTGGTACAGAGCGGCCACAGGATTCGTCCTCACGGGCGTTCGCATCCACTGGCAGTACGCCGATGATGTCATGTCAGGCTACAAATCCCGCCCCATTCAAAAATTCATCAACGGCTCTTGGGTCACAATCGCGCAGGTGTAATCATGCAATTCACAGACCTCGGGTATTTCACCCGCTACACCCCTGACGGGGACAACCCACACAACATCCAGTTTGCCCAAAATGATGATGGGCAGGACTTCTATGACGTCGCCAAGGCACAGGTTCTGGGCTTCTTTTTCCTAGTGAATGAGCGGGGCGATGTTGTTGGGGAATCCAGCGATATCACGGCGCTGTTTCCCGTCGATATGCGGGTTGTTTCAGCCGCCGACGCTGGTGCCCTTCAAGCCGCATACCAAAGCGAAACGCGGCTGATATGGGACGGGGCGAGCATCAGCCCTCACATGCCCACACGGCAAGAGTTTCAGGCGTCAGCGCTCAACCGAATTGATCAGGAACACAGCAAATTCCTGCTTGAGCTGACCGGCAGCGCCACCGTTGAGGAGCGTGACACATGGCCAACCAAAGAACGTGCCGCGCGCGCGATTGCGGCAGGCACGGCCACAGCGGGTCAACAGGCGATGATTGGGTATGAGGCCGAGGGCAGCGGGATCGATGCGTCAACATTAACGGCGACAATCATTGCAAAGGCCGAGGCGTTTCAAGCCCTGACCGGCATGGCCGCTGGTTTGAAAGCCAAGGCCAAGACCGCAATTATGCAGGCGACAAATGATGCCATCCCAATTGATCAGATCGCGGCAGCCATCGACGCTGTGTTTGCAGAAATCACCACGCAAACCAGCGCCGCCATTGCGCAGTGGAAGGCGCAAGCCCCGAACGACTAATAGAGCGCATTTGCGCACAACCCGAATGGCTTCACCGCCATTCACCCCGGCCAGCGTGCCGGGTTTTCTTTTGACCAAAGGAGAGACCAATGGCTGATCTCAGCTACCATCACGGCACGCGATTGTCGGAATCCAATGAAACCCCTGTTCTGGTACAGGTTGCGCAATCTGCTATTGTAGGTCTGTTGGGCACCGCACCGGATGCAGACCCTGCGAAGTTCCCGTTGAATACGCCTGTGCTGTTGAAAGGCACCCCGACTGATGCGGTTGGAATTGGTGATGCGGGTACTTTGAAAGATGCTATTGATGATGTGTTTGACCAAGTCGGCGCATACACAATCATCATCCGTGTTGAAGAGGGCGCAGATCTAGCCGCCACAATGTCCAATCTGGTTGGTGATGCCACGGCACGCACTGGTGTTCATGCGCTTTTGAAGTCGGAACCCATGCTTGGTATCAAGCCTCGTTTGATTGCGGCACCTGGCTTCACGTCGGGTGACGGTGTGACTGCAAACCCTGTGGTCGCTGAATTGATCGGTGTGTTGGATCAGTTGGAATCCGTGGCCTTCGTTGACGGGCCGGATACGGATGATGCCACTGCCATTTTGTATCGCCAACAGATTAACTCGCAGCGTATTTATGTTGTGGATCCAAAAGTTCTGGTTTGGGATACTGGCACAAGCGAATATGTCGCGCGCCCAGCTTCGGCTCGTTTTGCGGGCGTTCAGGCGCGTGTCGATAAGACATTGGGGTTTTGGCATTCACTGTCGAACAAACCGATCAACGGCATTGGTGGTGTGACGCGGCCCGTGACCTACGGTGTGCATTCAGATTATCTGAATGAAAAACACGTCAACACGATCATCAACACAGGTGAAGGCTACATCACCTGGGGTAATCGAGGTGCAACAGGCGATGATATGTGGGTCTTCCTTGCAGTTCGCCGCACCGCTGATTTCATCAATGAAGCGGTTCGGAACGCCTATATGGACTTCGTGGACAAGCCGTTTTCTGCAGCAAATGTCAAATTGATGATCGAGTCTGGCAATGCTGCGATGCGGACCTTTATTGCTGAAGGTGCCATCATCGGCGGTAAAGTCTGGCTGGATCAAGACAAGAATGAACCTATTCAATTGGCATCTGGCCGCATTACGCTGTCGCTAGATTTTGAGCCACCTGCACCGATGGAAGACATTCGTTTCATCGCGCATCGCAACATCAAATACTATCTGGAATTGACCAAGAAAGCGCTTCAGGCGGCGGCTTAAGGCTCATTATTCCACAAACCCATGATGCAGGTGCGCCAGTGGTGCATCTGCGCTGATGCCATGTGAATGGCCTATTCAGGAGATATAAAATGAAATCCACCCCAGCATTCCTGCTTCGCGATTGTGCGATGTGGCTTAATGACGACGTGAAGGTTGGTCAGGTGTCCGAAATGACCATTCCGCCCTTCAAGGTCAAAACTGATAAAATCCGCAACGCTGGCATGGTCATGGAGCGTGAAATTCGCCAAGGCTATGAGCGTGAAAATGCTAAGTTTAAAATGACGGCATTGGATCCTGCAACCGTTGCTGTCATCAATGGTATGCAGGGCACCACAGACACGCTGATGATCACCGGCGCGCTTGCCGATGAAGATGGCACCGTGACGAACGTGACGTGCTATTTGCGCGGCTTCCTGAAGGAAGTTGACTTTGGCAGCTGGAAGTCAGGCGATAAAGCCGAGACTGACTACACTTTTGTGTGGGACTATTTGAAGCTGGAAATCGGTGGCAATGTAATGATCGAGGCGGATGATTTCAGCGTCACAATCGGTGGCCAGTCTCAAACCGGCGACATTCGTGCCGCGCTGTTGCTGTAAGGGGGGCTGAACATGGATTTACCAATTGAAGTTAAGCTGAAACGCCCAATCGTGATCGGTGAGATGCGCTATGACACGCTGTCATTCGATGAGCCGGACCTTGACGCGCAAATCGCTTATGCGGAACTGGAGGCGACGTTTTCTGATCCGCGAACGGCCATCGATGGAGCGCGTGTTAATCGGTTTTGGATTGCGCGCCTTGCGGATATTCCAGAAAGTGTCGCGGGCAAAATCAAGGACTCGGATCTTGAGGCCACCAATGCAGCCGCTGAAGCTGCTTTGGGGTTTAAGGCCGGCAAGGGCAATGGTGATGCATTGGGAAACGAAACCCCGGCAAAGTAGCGGAAGATCTGCGCTTTGCCGCTGGCTTTGTGGCATCGGTGCTTTCAACGCCATTGCCGCAGGTTCTGGGGATGAAGGTGTCCAGCTTTAACAAGTGGTACGATGCTGCACAGAAGGTGTTTGACGGCACCCGCATGAAGTTTGAATAGACTTCAGTCGTCAGCTAACGGTTGTTGGAAGGCATTTAGTTCGCCCTGATCGGTTAACCGGTCGGGGCCACTTTGGTGTGTGAATGTCCTGTACAGAATTAAAAGCAACAATGCAAAAACACCTGCGCCCCAAATCCCGCCTGCGGAGACCCCCAATATGATTGTTGCCACGGTGGCCGTGGCAATCATCAGAACAGCAAAAATCATCGCAAATATATCCATGCCTTGAATCTAGGCATTTTTCTTAATTTTTCAAGGTGTGCAGCACAATGGCAGGCAAGCGGATCACTACGGAACTGGTCGTTAAAGGGATTGACCAATATTCGGGCATGATCCGGGGTATGTCTGGCGTGACCGGTAAGTTTGCAACCAAAGTCCGCTCCGAAATGGGGCGGCTTCAGGGGCTGCGTGGGCCGCTGCGGCTTATTGATGATTTTAAGCGCCAACAGAAGGTTGTTCGTGCCTCTGCTGAAGCATTGCAGGGTGCGCGTGAGCGCGTTCGCCAGCTGAAGACGGAAATCAAGGCAACGCGCAACCCTACAGCACGGATGCGCCGTGAATTCGACCGTGCGCGTAGGTCTGCAGGACGTCTGGAAGAAAAACATCGGCAGAACCGCCGTGCGTTAAGTGGCCTGCAGGGGCAGATGCGATCTGCGGGTGTGAACACGGCTGATTTGGCTGGCGAACAGCGGCGGCTGACGGGTGCTTTAGGTGCCTCAAGCTCTGCGTTTGCGCAGCAAGCGGAACGGATGCAACGCTTGAAGGTGATGCAAGACCGGATCACAGCAAGTCGCAAGCAGATGGATAAGTCTTTGGCGCGATCTGCCAACCTTAGCTTTGCTGGAAATGCATCGATGGCGACGGGACGCCGTATCCTAACCGGCATGTCCGCGCCAATTATGCAGGCAATCGAGTTTGAAAGCGCCATGTCTGATGTCCGCAAGGTTGTGGATTTTAAAAGCCCGGCGGCGTTCCGTTCGATGTCTGACGATATTTTGGAGCTTTCTACGCGAATTCCAATGGCAGCAACTGGGTTGGCGGAAATTGTCGCGGCTGGTGGCCAGTCTGGAATTGCGCAGAGCGATTTAACCCGATTTGCAGAAATGGCTGCAAAAATCGGCGTCGCGTTTGATATTTCTGCGGGTCAGTCGGGTGAATCGATGGCAAGCATCAAGACGGCCTTGGGTCTTACTATTGACGAAACCGCTTTGTTGTTCGATGCGATGAACCATCTATCGAACAACATGGCGTCCACGGCTCCAAAGATATTGACGTTCACCACCCGTGTGGCGGTCGACGGTAAAGTTAAGGGCTTCAATGCAACGGAAACGTTGGCCTTCGGCTCAGCTATGATCGCAGCTGGTGCGCAAGCGGATGTTGCGGCCACTTCATTCCGAAACATGGGTAAAGCCCTCGTGCGGGGCGCGTCTGCGACACCCAAGCAGAGGGCGGCGTTTAAAACTCTGGGATTAGATTCGGCAAAAGTTGCGCGTGCAATGCAGGAAGATGCCGTTGGCACAACGCTTGACGTTATGCGCCGCATTAATGAGCAGCCCAAGCACTTGCGTTCGTCAACTGTTTCGCAAATCTTTGGTGACGAAGCCCGCGCACTGATGCCGCTTATCGCCAATATGGATCTGTTGCGTGAATCTTTGGGCCTTGTGGCCGAAGAAAGAAACTATACTGGAAGTTCTGAAGCAGAGTATGCGGAGCGTGCCAAGACGACTGCGAATAATATGATATTGTTGCGCAATCAAACCACACGGCTTGGAAATAGTATTGGTGAAGTTGTTCTGCCGCCGCTGAATGAGTTGTTGCTAAAATCACAGGGCATCATTGATGCAATGGTGACGTGGACAAAAGAGCATCCAAAGCTGACCAAATGGTTGGTGATCAGCGGCGTAGCGCTTGGCGGCATGGCCGTTGCTGGTGGCTTTTTGTTGACAACGGCGGCTGGCCTAATCGGCACATTGGCCGTACTTCGCTTTGGTCTTGGTGGATTTGGTGCGCGAGCAATCTTTGCAAGCGGTGGGCTGCGTGGGCTTTTGAGCAAGTTTAAAGGTCTTGGGCGGTTGGGGAAATTCTCGTTGGCGAAGTTGATTACACCCATTCGTTGGGGCGCCAGTTTGATCCCAGCAATTCGGTGGGGAAAGATGTCTGGTCGCCTCGGTAAATTTGGGATGAATAGCAAAGGCTGGGGGCGATTAATTACGCCTTTGAAATGGTTTGGGCGCGGTGCTTTGAGGCTTATTCCGGGTATAGGCTGGGCCTTAATGGCGGTTGAAATCGGCATGTTTGCATGGAATGTTCTTGGCTTGAAGGAGCTTCCATGGCGTGACTACCTGAGCAAAGCCATCGAGTGGAAAAACTGGTTCTTCAGTTTTGACTGGCTGGACTTTCTGCCAAAATGGAACTGGGATTTTATCACCAAATTCGACTTATCTGGAAAGCTGTTCTTTGGTAGCGCGCCATCGGGATCGTCATCTGACCCGAAAGAGGTGCGGGCCGCAGTAAATCGGGGCAACGCCTTGGGGTATGGCCGTTCGGTTCAGCCTGTGGCGGGTGCCCGTGCATCGGGTGGTCCAGTGCGCGCGGGTTTGCCGTATTTGATTAACGAAAACACCCCTCGTTCTGAGATAATGGTTCCATCCGGTTCTGGAGCCGTGCTGAATGTGAGGCAAGCTCAAGCGGCATTGCGCCGAATTGGTGCCGCGTCCCTAGGGCGTGTTCAGGGTTCTGCTCAAGGTGTAAGGGCTGCTGGTTTGGCCGCGCTGGCGGCATCTGCCGTTGTGGGGCAAATGGCTTCTGCTACTTCAACGACTTCTCCCACAGGTGGGGTAGGGCGCAATAGCAGCGTCACGGTTAACATCAACGGCCCCATCAATATTGCGGTGCCTGCGGGTGTCACGGATCCGCATGCAATTGCTGAAATTGCTGCTGACCTATTGGGGCAGCGGGTTGAAGCAACCTTCGCCGCCAGCTTTTCTGACTAAAGGAGGCACTTGATGTCTGGACCTGTAACCATGGCTCTTGGGCCATTTATGTTTCATGCGCATGGCTTCGGTTACACCGATGTCAGCCGCAAGTTGGACACGACATGGGCTGAAATTGAAACGGTAGGGCGTCTAAATGCCCTGCAATGGACTGGCCCACGGTCTGAGGTGGTGACGATCAATGGCGTTTTGTTTCCTGCGGAGTGGGGCGGTTCGGTCACGCTGGAGGGGGTGCGATTGGCGGCGAAAAATGGCATTCCTTTGATGCTTGTCTCTTTGGGTGGCATGGTCTTTGGCAGCCACGCGATTCAGAAAGTGGATGAAGATCGTGGCTTTCATGATCAATATGGCGCGCCGGGCCGCAATGCCTATTCAATTGAGATCAAGCGCATCGGTTCTGGCTTTTCACTATTGTCGCTTTTGGGGATGATTTAATGTCCGCTATTCACATTACATCTGAGAATGACGCCTTGGATCTTATTTGTGCCAGGCATTATGGCCGCCAAGCTGGTGCCGTTGAACAGGTTTTGGAAGCGAACCCTGACATTGCAGCTGTGGCACACCGTTTGCCGACTGGATTGGAAATCACGCTGCCAGACATCGTAGCCGGTGGTGGCCAGCGGACCGTTAAGCTGTGGGATTGATCAATAAAACCCCATTTCCAGATAATAAACCATACCACCTAACCCCTTACATTTCCGCTTTAAGGTGAACATGACATATCCTAAAGTTCTTGTTGATATTGATGGCGTGCCGGTGTCGGGGCTGTTCTTTGAGCGTCTCGTCAGCCTGCACATCACCGACCGCGAAGGCATTCGGTCAGACACGTTGGAATTGGTGTTCAATGATGCGGCCCCGCATTTTTCCAGCCCGCGTCGTGGCGCTGTTGCGAGTGTGACCATTCTGTCTGGTCGTGAGGCATTCTTTGGCTCATATATTATCGACAGGGTGGACTATAGCTGTCTCCCCTATACGATCACTGTGGGCGGTCACTCAGCTGATCTTCGTTCGGAAATGAAAACCAAGAAGTCACGCCATTGGGACGGCAAATCCGTCAAAGACATTGTGACCGAAATCGCAGGTGACTATGAATTAAAACCAAAGATTTCCGATCTGGTTTCTGGTCATGTTTATGAGTGGATTGGGCAGCAGGACGAGTCTGATCTTCATTTTTTGGAACGGTTGGCCAATCGGCACGGTGCCTTGTTTACAATCAAAAATGGCGCGCTGCTTTGGTTGGAACGTGGTGCGGGCAAAACGGCAGATGGCACCAGTGTGCCACCAGCCATAATTATTCCCACGTCGATGGTCGAGGGAAGCTGTCGGGTTTCTGAAACTGATGTGGATCGTTTCGGCAAGGTGAAAGCGTTTTATCAAGATCGTGCAAGCGCCAAGCGTCAGGAGATCACTGTTGAGGGTGATCCTGAATCAGCCGGCGAACACGTTATTCGCGAGCCGTTCAGCTCAGAGGCCGAAGCCCAAGCCGCTGCAGAATCCTTTGTTCGTGAAATGTTACGCGGGCTTGTAAAAACATCTTGCTCTATCGTCGGTCGCCCTGCGCTGATGGCTGGTCAGCCTGTCACCTATCGTGGTGTGCGGCCTGGGGTGGATGGTCGGGAATTCATCATTGAAATGGTAAGACATTCTTATTCGAAATCTGGCGGTCTTCGAACCTCCTTTGAGGCAAAACTGAAGGCAGCAGGCTAGATTTCATATCTGTCGTAAAAGAAGAATGGGAGGAACTCGTTGTTTCGTAGAATTATTAATGGGGGAGGTGCCGTGATTATGGGAAAGGGGAATGTTGATGGGTAGTACCAATGTGCCAAAATGGTGCGTCAAGGGCGGCTCGCGCAGCTACGTCACCGCTCAAACCGTTTTTTGGAACATCGGCAAGAAAGGCTCCGGCTGGGTTTTGACAATCCCGCCAGGCCGTGAGTTCGAAAGCTCGGTGCCGAAGTATCTGCACTGGGCGCTATCGCCTGATGATCCATATTTCCTAAAGGCGGCGGTCATCCATGACACGCTGCTTGAGAGCGGTTTTCGACGGGCCTTTGCAGATAGCCAATGGTTCGAGGCCGCAATGTCAGAACACGCCCCAGCGCTGCGCACATGGGTCGCCTACGGGATGATGGGCGTAAGGCGGTTTTGGTTATGGGTGGTGAATCATAAGAGGGCCGAAGCCAAGCCATAATAGCTTAACCACCAACGATAACCAACTGGAATGCCTCGACTTAATCGGTCGGGGCTTTTTCGTACCTTATGAAAAAAGGCGGTGATGATGGGTGATGAATTTAGCAGTTCGTGGGTGGTCGGAACGAGTGTGTCGGTTGGGATGGCTGTATTGGGCCTGCTGATCGCGGCCTTTCGTAATACGTCCACGAAACTTGCGGGGCTACACAGAAAAATAGACAGCCACGCGGAAAAACACGCTGCTGAGAACAAAGATATTCGGGAGAAATACGTTCGTCGGGATGATCTGACAAAAGAATTGGGTCACATCGAAAAATCAATATCCGAGTTGAAACAGACCGCAAAAGAAAACCAAACGGTGGTTTTGGCGGCAATCAAAGAATCAAATTAGAAAGGTAGATCATGAAGTTCGTTCATAACTGGAAGCAAATTGCGCTGACTGCGCATTCAATGTGGGCCTTGTATTTAAGCGCCATTTGTTTGGTGCTGCCTGAAATCATTTATTATGGGTTCGGGGTGGATACAAACCCGCGTATCTGGTGGGGCATTGCGCTTGTTCTGTTGATCTATGGTATTATTGGCCGGATCAAAGATCAGGGGATTGCCCGCGGTAAAATGCTTACCTGGTTCCTTGTGGTGGCATTGCTGGCGGGGGGTGGTTTTGCGCAACCGTCAAGAGCGAACCAAGATGGTTTCACGGGGCTTGCGGTGCAATTCATCGGTGGCTGGGAAGGGCTGCGGTTGGTGGCTTATCGGGATATCGTTGGCGTCTGGACGGTTTGCTTTGGTGAAACCAAGGGGGTCAAGCATGGTGACAAATACACCGCGCGTCAATGTGATGCCATGCTGGCCCGCGAAATCTCGTCATATCGTGCCGGGCTGCGGGTGTATTTCACCGCCGAGACCAGGGCCGTGCGTCTGACCGCGCCCCGTGAAGTGGCATATGTCAGCTTGGCTTATAACGTGGGTGTTCGCGGCGCAGGTAAAAGTACCGCAACGCGGCGTTTGAACGCCGGGCGAATTGCGGCGGGCTGTGACGCCTTGACGTGGTGGAACAAAGCGGGCGGGCGGGTGATCCGTGGTTTGGTGCGTCGGCGGTCCGGTGAATATGCTATGTGCATGCAGGGGCAGGGGTGATGGCAGTAATCCT
Source organism: Marinosulfonomonas sp. PRT-SC04 (assembly GCA_001321835.1). The sequence continues at coordinate 546 of JPUR01000249.1, read as the reverse complement.
GCCCGTCATAATCAAGCTCCTGCGCATCCAGATTGGCCTACCGCTGGGGGTGATCCTCGTTGCGGGCCTTTGGGTCACATTTGATAAAACATCGGCTGTGCGCCACGCCGTGAACGCGCAGGCCGATAAATTCGTGTCGATGGTGGCACAGGATCAGCTTGCAGAGCTTGAGCGCCGCCGTCAGGTCGCCGTGGATGCCCTGCAAATATTTCGCACCAAGGCCCATGTGGCCGATGCACAGGCGGCGGAATACGCCCAGAAAATTCAGGAGTATGAAAATGGAACGCAAATTCATCCCAGCTGCATTGTTGGTCCTGATCTTTTTAACCGGTTGCGGTGATCGCGCAATCGCGGCAGCGGCGCGCGACAAAGCAGCTATCGAAGCGGCGAAGGTGTTGCCGGATCTGCCTGATGATTGCCGTGTTCACGCGAGGGCAGGCGTGGTGATCGGTGATCGGCTCGATACGGCGGCGTTGAAGATTTACGGCGCGCTGGGGCGGCAGGTTGCCCGAACGGATCGTTGTGCCGGTTGGTATGACGATTTGC
>JPUR01000248.1 GCA_001321835.1 Marinosulfonomonas sp. PRT-SC04 | reverse complement strand
GAAGGCCATGAAGCCCGTGTTCGTGATCAAAAAAGGGTCGGAATATGGGGGGGGGGTGTGACTTTAGTTTGCTGCCCGCAAGCCAATACTAGCATGGCAATTATCTACGCTTGCGATACCGCGTTTCGCCAGTGCGCCTCGGTTATGATGAAAATGGGATCACCGTTTTCGCGCATTTCGACGGCTTTCTCTATCTTCCTACCGAAGGCCTCCTGCTTCCAAGATGCTGTTGCGTACTCGCCAATCACTAAGAAATCAGTTTTCTTTGTGAGGCTGCCAGCATTTGCCCCCAATTCTGCCACGGCTCCCTCGCAGTCCTTACGTTTGCCAAATGTGAATGTGCCGGTGAAGCAAAATCGGGTGTTGTCAAAGTGGATTTCTGGCGCCGGATCACATACAGGCAAGTCGGTAGATTTCGCTATCTCGCCAAGCTCAAAATCTGCCGCGGTAAGCGAGGTCATAGTTTCGCGCAGGCTTTCTCGTTCGTCTTCGTCAATGATACCATCGGCCAAGATTTCATCAATCCGCGCAATAAGGATCGAAATAAGCGGGTTTGAGCGAACACTTTCATTGGCTACGAGCCATTTGTGCAAGAAGTGTATTTCAGCATCAACAAGCTTGCCATCGGCAATCATGCCTTGGGCCATACCAATGAGTTGGGTTGTCTGGCGGTCTGCAATTTCTTTACCGTGGAATTGTCCATCGCGAATGTTTTGGTCGCTCATATCGAATCTCCAATTAATCAATATCTTGAAGAATGCGCCGCGACGGGCTAGAGTCAACCTGCAACAGGGGAAATGCTTTGTTGTCGGGTTTGACGGCCTGTCTATAGTAGGTGCACCCCAAAGCCGCGCCGTATGTCGTGGCTTTTTCTGTTCGGGCGCAATGGGAGACCGCAAGGTCTGCCGACTCCTACGGTCGGTCCGTCAACCTGTTGTTTGCCCGGACACCCTTTTGACGGGGGGGATTTGGGTGCAATCCAATCGTAGGAGACCCGCTATGTCAGCGAACCAAAAATCAAACCATACCCACATCTCACGCCGTAAATTTATCGCAGGGACCGCCGTAGCGCCCCTTGTCGCCACCCCTGCGATTGCGGCACCTGAAACAGAGATCCAGCGCCTGTATCGCGACTGGGAGCGCATAGACGGTCAATGGAGCGCCGCCCTTGAAGAGGGGTCTCACTTGGCAAATGTAGCTGATGTTAACGGGGAAAGCGGTTTGCAGGCCGAGGCGGAATTTGACGCCCTCGTGACCAACCCGTTATGCGACGACCTCTGGATTAAAAAGCGGAAAATCGCTGCGGTGCCATCGAAAACCATGGAAGATTTGGCGCGTAAAATCCTGTCTGGATTTGACGATGATGATGCCGATGGCAGCTTCATAATTACGGGTTTGATGGCTGACGCAAGGCGTGTTTTGGCCTCCAGAAAGGCGGTGGAAATATGAGATTGAGTGTAGTTGATGTGGCAGGAATGCCGGAATACCCGATCAGATCAGATCAGCGGTTGGAGAATCATTTCTATGTGGAGTTTCACCAGCGCCGGTGGCTAAACAGCACGTTCAGGATGCTGGCTGAGCCAGAGGTTCGAGCCTACGGGTTTGATCTGTTTTTCATAGCGCAGGATCAGTCACCGGTTGGCACGTTGCCCTGTGATGATCTGTTGCTGGCCAAGTATCTGGGCATCGATATCGAGCGCTGGAAGGCGGCGTGTGAGCGCAAAATATCGCCGTTATACAATTGGTCCGAGGTGGTTTGCGACACGGGTGAGGTGCGGTTGGCGCACGCTGTGGTCACCGAAATGGTGATCAAGGCTATAGGTTTTAAGGCTGCCAGTTCAGTGCGGCGCGAGGCCGGACGGCAACGCAAGCGTTTCAGTGATTTGCGCGAAAAGATCGAGCGGATCGGCGCAAAGCAGATGATGAACAACGAGGGCTTCATAGAGCGGCTGGATGAATGGTTGCTGAAAAACAGACCGGAACAAAATCGGACAGAAAATGTGGTCAGGGACGGGCTGGACGCACTCAGTTTGGCGGTCTGACATTCTGTTTCATTCTGTAACTGTTACGGAAATTTACAGAACTGTTACGGAAATTTACGGAACATTCCTGAATCTTTCGGTTTTGTTCCGGTTTTTTCGTCAGTTCTGTCGCCGCTGAAAGGAAAAGAACAGAAATAAAAATAAAAAAAAAGAAAATAAACTGACAGATCGCACCACAACCAGCGGGTGCCTGTGGATAAGTTTGAATTGCTGGGGAAAGAAGGGGCGAGAAAATGGGCAGTGAAGTTGAAGAAAGCAAGCGAGGGCGGGTGCGCCGGTTGTTGATTGAGCCGCTGGAGGCGTTGGGGTTTCGGCGCAATGCCAAGGTGCCTGCTGATGTCTTCAAAACCAAGATGGCCAGCATGATCGACAGCCTGACCTACATGTCGGATCAGAATTTGGCTGTGATGTTCGATATGTTGAAAAGCAAAGGCGAGGGGCGTGGTCGTGACGTCTGGCCATCGGCGGCAACGATCTGTGGGTTTGCCGAGTTGGTGCAGCCGTGTCCGGTTCAGGAATTGCCAAATCTATTAAGCTGGTTTCAATCGGTCGAGGGGCCGAAGTGTCTGGCGGCTGGGACGTTGGTTGAGACATGGGCATATTTTCAGAAGAACAAGCGCCCGCCATTTAACGCTGGTCGGCATATCGCCGAGGAGGCCACGCGCAACCAGAGCCTTGCGCAGCGTATCCGTGAGCGCGCGGCCAAAAGCAGGGCATCCGATGATGATGTTTCGTGGTTGGGCCGATATGAAAAACGGTTGGCATATTGCGAGGCGATTGTGCGTGGTGGTGATGAAAAGAGGGCGGTATGAACATGGTCAACACAGCTGATGTTTGTGCGCTGCAATGGTATGCGGTTCGGTTCAAGCCACCGCGCAACACAGGTCGTAGGTCTGTCATGGTTGGCGCGAGTTATGAAACATATCGTGGCCGTGATGGTGTGCCTCGCAAGCGTCCGGTCAAAGGCACTGGCCATCGGGTATTGGTGCCGGAATTGTTGTTACAGCGGGCGGGCTTTGATGTGTTCCTGCCGATCCGTCAAGAGTGGCGGCGGATCAATCGTTACAGCAAGTCTAAGCATCTGGTTTCGTTTCCGTTGTTGGCCAATTGGATCTTTGTTGGCTGGCCAAAGGGCATGGACCGGTGGCGCGATCTGTTGCGGCTCGATCTGGTGACCGGTGTTGTTGGGGCCGATGGTCGGCCTATGCTGATCACTCAGGAAGAGATTGACGGGTTGCGCCGTAAGTCGGCGGCGGGCAGTCATGTTGCGCCAGTCAATCAGGCTGGAATGCGCAGTGGTCATGAGTACGCGGTCGGTGATGAGGTGCGGATTGATTACGGTTCTGGCAGTGGCCCGCTGGATGGTCTGGAGGCAACGGTCGTTGACATTAACGGTGGGTCAGCGCGGGCATTGGTGCAGTTCTTTGGGGCTGTTCGCTCTATTGAGATTGATGCAGGGCTGTTGGTGCCGCGACGAGAATAGAGTTGACGAGGTGGAAACTCTGAGCTTATAGGTGAATCAGGACGATCCAGTTAGAGAACTCATTGCACAGGATGTGATGGCGCTGGACCCACGGTAGCACGGCAGAGCAAGAGCATCGCCGCGTTACGCACTGCCACTGCAATGGAAAGATACACAAGCTGCAACGGGAAACCGATGCGGCTTTTGCTTTTGGCATTCCCCATGAGGTTCCGGCGCGCATAGGGCGTGACCCCGACACACCGATCATCACCAAGCTGGATAGGTGGTGGTCACGTTGATCATAGGGTGATGGAACGATGGCGCTGCAAAAGATATGCGTGGCTGCTGGCTGTGATGACATGGCTTTGCCTGCTCTTTCGCATTGTGCTGACCATGAGGCCGCGCGGCAAGCCAAGTTAAAGGCGCGGCGCGCAAGGGCAGGCCAAGGCGATAAGGCAAGGCAACACCATCGATTGTATGAATGCCGTGCATGGCGCAAAGCTCGCAAGGCACATCTTTCCAAGCATCCTCTGTGTGTGGATTGTGGCGAGTTTGGCTTGGTCATTGCGGCAAGGGATGTTGACCACATCGAGCCGCATGAAGGTGACCGAAAGAAGTTTTGGGACCGAAGGAATTGGCAGTCTCTTTGCCATCCTTGCCACAGCAGAAAGACTGCGAGGGAGGTTCTAGCAGGTGACCGGGGGTGTCTGAAAACCAACGGCCCCTAGAGTTAACCGGTGGGATAACGTTTTCTTTCACGGTCGGGAAATTGGGGAAAAAAGCCCACGAATAAACAACCAAATGTAAAAAGAAAGGGGGTGATGATGAAAGGTAAGAAACCAAATCTAACAGTTGTCACCCCCATGAAGGGTGATGCCGATGCTGTCGCCATTCCACCGGCACTCGAGTTTATGAATGAGATTGCCCGCGACGTCTGGGATGAATTGATGCCTGGCCTCGTATCTAAAGAGCGATGGGATCCGCTCTACACCTATCAATTTGCATCTTACTGCGAATGCGTTTCGAATTTTCTATCTGCCACAGCCTGTATCGCTGTGGAGGGACGGTATTATGAGACTAAAACCCGCAATGGCATACAACAAAAGAAAACCGCGTCATGGGGGATTCAACAAGAAGCGATGGCGGGGATGCGTCGTGACGCTGCCCTGTTTGGTCTGTCGCCGGTGGATGCCACAAGATTGGGGTCTGGTGGTCAAGGTGATCTTTTTGCGGATATCATGAGGCAGCTCAATGGAACCAATTGACCACGCCGTTTCCAAATATGCACTTGGTGTTCTTGAAGGTGAAATAATTGCTGGAAATATGGTCAGAATGGCCTGTGAGCGTCACTTGCTTGATTTGGAAACCGGCGCAGATCGTGGGTTGTTTTTTGATTGCAACGCGGCGGATCGGATCATTCGATTTAGCGGCATGTTGCAGCACACAGTTGGACCATATGCGGGCAGGCCGTTTGTTCTGGAGCCATGGCAGGTGTTTCGGCACGGATCCATATTTGGCTGGAAGCATGAGGAGACCGGGCTGCGGCGCTTTGAATCAACCTATCACCAGATTGGAAAGAAGAACGGAAAAACGACTGATACTGCGGTGCCGATGCTATTCACTCAGCTGTTTGATGGGGAGGCCGCACCGCAAGGGTTCTGTGCTGCCACAACACGGGATCAAGCCGGTCTGTTATTCAAAGAACTGAAACGGATGATCAAAAGATCGCCATTCTTGCGCCAGTTGATGAACCCTTCGGCAAAGGTGATTGAGACCAAAAGAACAGACGGCACGATTTCATGCCTGTCTCGCGATGGGGATTCATCGGATGGAATTAACCCGTATTTCCTAGCACGGGATGAAATGCATCGTTGGACAGATCGAGATTTGGCCGACACCATTGTTGAAAGTATGATTGCGCGGGATCAGCCGATTGATTGGGTGATCACAACCGCTGGCATGAATAGGGCATCATTGTGTGGCGAGTTGCGCGATTACAGCGAAAGCGTTTTACGCGGCGATGTGACTGACGATAGCTTGTTTGCCTATGTTGCCGAACCTGCCATGGATTGTGATCCTGCTGACCCAAAAGCTTGGGCGATGGGCAACCCGAATTTGGGTGTCAGTAAAAAAGTATCGGCGATGGAGAAAAAGCTGATTGCTGCGCAGGCGATTCAAGGAAAGATGCCAGGGTTTCGCAGGTTTCATTTGAACCTGTGGACAGAGGGTGCGCAAACATGGATAGCGCGGGATATCTGGGATGCTGGATTGAGTGCCGCCCCGTTTGACCCTGCGATGCTCTATGGCAAAAAAGCGTGGGTTGCTCTGGATTTGTCAAACAAGATTGACACCACCGCCATTGTGGTGGCGATCCCTGTTGATGGGCTGATTTATCTGATTGCTTACACGTTCCTGCCGTCGGGTCCAAAAGGGTTTATTCATCGCGCCCAAACCGAAAAGCGTGAATATGTCGGCTGGCGTGACGATCATTGGCTTGAGGTGCATGAAGGTGGGGTGATTGACGAGGATGAAATTGCGACACGGTTGGAATGGATCAGAAAGAAATTCGATCTGCAAGAGGTCGCATATGACCCTTGGGGCATGAAATATTTGGCCGATAAGCTGGACAAACGGCGGTTTCCGATGGTGGAGCACCGGCAGGGTTATGCGTCTATGTCAAATCCAATGAAGCGGCTTGAGGAAAAAGTCGCGCAGGGGAAAATCCGCCATGGCGGCAACCCTGTTTTGGCGTGGCAAATTGGGAATGTTCACCGTGACGAGGACGCTGCGGAAAACATCAAACCAAACAAAAAGAAATCTACCGGACGCATCGATGCCGCAGTTGCTGCCATTATGGCCATTGGCCGTGCTGAGGCGGCAGACGGCAAACGCAAATCAAGGGAAATCGAAGTGGTATGAGCATTTTTAGTCGCATGATGGGCCGTAACGAAGGCACCGCGCGGATTGAGCCGCCAGTTCAAGCCACTGCTGATACCAGCGGGACCAAAAGCCCACAGGGCTGGATGGTTGATATTGGTGCCGGTGGTCAAAGCCGCGTTAAAAACCTGCCGGTTGCCAGTGGAAGAACAGCGGCCCGCCATGCGACTGTGTTTGCGTGCTGTAATAACATTGCCGGTGATCACGCCAAAGTGCCATTGAAGCTTTATCAACGTGATGAAAATGGTGTCGAGGTTCGGGTGCGCGATCATCCAGCCACTTATTTGCTGAATGTTGAAGCGTCTATGGGGGTCTCTGCAATCGGCCTGCGGTTTTCTTTGGCCTATGCCTTTTTATTGCGTGGGCGGTCTTATGGATATGCGCCGCGTGATGCTGGTGGTGAAATCACTTTGATAGAGGCAATCAGCCCTGACCTCTGCACCGAATTGGCGGCTGGACGGTCGCGGTATTATGAGTTTGAGGATGGCGCAGGTGTGCGTCGCCGCGTTCCAAATCGCTCAATGGTGCATATGCGCTATATGGCAGAAGATGGGTGGACGGGACGTAGCCCCATTGAGGTTGCATCCGAAAGCATCGGGCTGGCGCTGGCACGACAAGAGGCTGCGGCGCGGATGGCAGCGGGGGGCGCAACGCGCGGTGTGATCAAGATGGCGGATGTTTTTGAAGATGAAGAAGACTGGACGCGCAATGCCAAACGCATTCGCAATGCGATGGCTGATCCAGAGGGTAAAGGCTGGCCCATTATCGGCACTGAAGAGGACATAATTCCGCTGGATATGTCGGCATCTGATCAGCAGTTGCTCGAGGGTCAAAAATTTGACCGTGAAATGATTGCTGCAATTTATCGGATGCCGCCAAGTAAATTGCAAATGTTGGAGCATGGTGTGAAGGCCAATGGCCAACAGCAGGCAATAGATTACCGATCAGACTGCTTACTGCACTGGGGGAAGTTTATTGAGGCGCAATATGATCTGGGAATATTAACTGAAGCGGAGCGCCGCGCTAAAATGTTTTTCCGACACGACTATAACACTTTGCTGCAAGCAACGACAAAAGAACGCTATGAGGCGTTCGGCAAAGCTGTTGGTGGGCCAATCATGACACCGAATGAGGCGCGCAAAAAAGAAGGGCTGCCAGATGTTGCTGGTGGCGACAAATTGAACCCTGCGCCAAATATGACCCGCGATGATAGCGGTGATGATCAAAAGGATGATGATGATGAGTAAACCAACAATTTCTCAACTGGTCGGGGCCGCGCCGATGGCGTTTTCTATGGAACACGGCAGCGCTCTGCTCGGGCTTAGCTTGCCAGATGAGGCGCTGGGTGCAGGCTTTGCGCAGGCGGGATCCGGTGACAGCGTAATCATTGAGCGGGGCGAGCGGTTTGCGATTTCACGCGGGGTGGCGGTTGTTCCTGTGCGCGGGATGTTGACGCCTAATTTCTTTGCGCTGGAAAAATGGTTTGGCTGGTCAACCTATCACGGTTTGGAAGAAACCATGGCCGAGCTTCACAGCCATGATGATGTTGATGCCGTGGTTTTGGAAATCGACACGCCGGGCGGATTTGTTTTGGGGCTTGAAGCGGCCAGCACTGCAATTGCGCGGCTGGCTGCGATCAAGCCAGTGCATGCGTTGGTAAACCCAATGGCGGCTTCAGCGGGATATTGGATTGCAAGCCAAGCGACGGATATTGCGATGACGCCTGGGAGTGTTGTTGGCTCTATCGGGGTGGCGGCTTATTCCAGCTCCTCTGTCAAGCCAGACATGTATGGCAATAAGTGGTTTGATATGCCGTCTAGCCATGCCGCTGCAAAGCGCCCTGACCCCGCCACCGACAAGGGGCGTGCTGAAATCATGCGGGATATTGATGCCATCGAGGTAGACTTTCATGCTGCCGTGGCCGCTGGCCGAGGCATTCCTCTGAGTGATCTTGCGCAGCGTCTGACTGTGACTGATGATGTTGCGGATGGCGGTGCTGTTTACCGTGGGCCGGATGCACTTGAGCGCGGTCTGGCTGATACCATTGAGACACGGGCCGCGTTTTATGAGCGCATTTTCTCGGTCTATGCGCCTGCGCCACGCAAATCTGCGAAAGCATTTGCCGCCAAAGCGGCGGCAGCCCTGGCAATTTCACAAACCTAATCACGCGTAAAAATTGCGTGTCATTTGCCTTGCCCATCGCGGCGGGGTCAATTCGGCTGCCTGTATGGCGCCACTTTCAAGAAAGAAGAAACTATGAAAGACATTAACGATCTGCGCCGCGACCGCAAAGCGGCGGCTGACAATCTGCAAACACTTGCGGCAGATATCAACACAATCGAAGGCGCTGGCGGCGATGATATGGCAGAAAAGCTGGTCGCAGCGACAGCCGCATTTGACACTGCACAAGTTGCTTTTGATGCATCAGACGCCGCAGTTAAGCGCGCTGAGAGCGTTGAATCGGCTCAAGCCACATCTATGGGGGCAGGCGATGAAGGCACGTCCACCCAGACAGGCACCGTTCCTGCACAGGCCATCAACCCGGATCATAAGGGGGTGACCGCTGGCTTCATGTTGCATGCATTGGCAAACTCTGGTGGTGATCGGGACAAAGCAGTTGCAGCACTTGAAGCCGATGGCCATTCGGGTGTCTCTGCGGCGCTGTCTGGCGCAACAGAGGCGGCGGGTGGTGTGACAATCCCCCGCGCTCAATCAACAGAAATGATTGAATTGTTGCGCTCACGGGTCGTCGTTCGGGCATCTGGGGCGCGCTCTGTGCCTATGCCTGCTGGCGAGTTGCGTCATGCAAAACAACTGGCCCCAGCCACCGCATCATATATCGGTGAAAATGCGGCGATGGTTGAAAGCCAGCCAACATTTGAAAAGATTGACCAGTCTTTCAAAAAGCTGACGAGCTTGGTGCCGATTGGCAACTCGTTGTTGCGCCATTCCAGCGCCCAAATTGCGATGATGGTGCGCGATGACATGTTGAAGGTCATGGCGCGGCGTGAAGATTTGGCCTTTATTCGTGGTGACGGTAGCGGCAACACCCCTAAGGGGTTGCGCAACTGGTGCTTGGCCCCAAATTGGTTGCCATTGGTGGCGGCAAATGTTGCAGCGGCAGAGGCAGCACTTCGCAAGCTGAAATCATTGGTTGAAGATGCCGATGTTGCTATGGCCAAGCCGGGCTGGATGATGCGTGCGAGCGCTAAAAACTGGCTGGCCAGTTTGCGCGATCCATCATCAGGTGTGTTGGTGTTTCCGTCGATTGATGCCAAAGGCGAATTGCACGGATATACTATTCGCACCACATCGCAAATCCCTGACAATCTGGGCGTCGGTGGCGATGAAACTGAAGTTTATTTCGCTGATTTTGACGAAATCATGATTGGTGATGCGATGAATATCATCGTTTCTTCGTCCAATGTTGCGACCTATGTTGATAGTGGCGGCAATACGATTTCGGCATTCCAGAATGATTTGACCTTGATGAATGCGATTTCCGAGCATGATCTTGCGCCAGAGCATGATGTGGCCATCGCCGGTCTGAATGGCGCTGGCTGGTCTCTGTAATCCACAAAACATGTAACGCGTAAAATAAATAACCCCCTAACATTTGCTTGTTGGGGGGCTTTATGGCGCAAAATAAGGATAAGATGATGGCGAATGTTCTGGTTAAATTTTTGAAGGCGCACGGCAAATATAACGTGGGTGAGACAGCGGGCTTTGATCGCTTGGTCGCAGAAAAGTTCGAGACTGAAAAGGTCGCGAAAATTGTTGGTGATGTGAAGGGGGCGGGGCGGAAAGTGACCCTTGAAGTGGGTACTGCCGAAGTGCAAAAAATGATTGATGAGGCCAGCGCAGAATTTGAACAAAAGGCTGACGTTTTGCTGGCGCGCACAGAAGAGCTGGACGCTGCTGATGCTTCATTGAAGGAGCGCGAAGCTGATTTGGATGCCCGCGAACAGGCGGTGGCCAAATTGGAAAACCCTGTGACTGATAAAGATCAGGATGGTGGTGGAAAGCCTCCGGCCCAAGGTAAGAAGTAAGGTCTAGGGGCAGTAAATATGAAATATATTGGCACAGCAGCGCTTGCAGGGGCGGTCACAGCCGCTGACTTTAAGGCGGCAATCCATCTGACGATTGATGAATCTGATGATGATGCTCTTATTGGCGCATATTTGGCGGCTGCGACGGAGGTTGTTGAGACCGCAGCGCGGCGGCCATTGCTGCAACGTCCTGTTGAATTTTCAGTGGCCAATGGTGGCTGGTTGCGGTGGTGGTTCCCTGTCGCGCCAGTCACAGAAATCACTGCCGTTTCATATCACACTGGCGATGGGGTTTGGGTCGATTTAGACTTAGCCGGGGTGCGATTGGCAATGGGGCATGACGAGCCGCAAATGCTGCTTTCATCGGATCTGGGATCAATCCTGTCAAATGCTGTCGAGATACGTGTGCAAGCAACGGTTGGGCATGATCAAGCTGCGGTGCCTCTTGGATTGAGGCAGGCAATTATTCTGATAACCAAGGACTGGTATGATGCTGGGATTTCGGTTGAGGAAACAGAATACTTGAAGGTTTCTTTTGGATGCCGCGCCCTCATAAAACAGGCGCGCTATCAGCGCCCCTGTGAATTTGCGGCGGGCTGATTATGGGCACGGGTAAGCTTGATCACCGCATACAGTTTCGGCGCTTCACCTGGTTTGATGATGGGTTTGGCAAGATTGAAAAGTTTGTCGATCACGGGTCGCCTGTCTGGGCCTCAAAGGAGGATGTCAGTGACGGGGAGCGGGTGCGGGCTGGCGCGGTTTCGGCAACTCTGACGGCTCAATTTGTTGTGCGCTCATCAACATTCACACGGGATCTGACCGCCAAGGATACCTTGGTCTACAGCGGTGTCATCTATGCGATATTCGGCATCAAGAAAATAGGCAGAAATCAGCGCCTTGAAATCACGGCGGGTGCGGAGGTCAGCAATGGCAACGGTTAAACTTTTCGGCTTCAAGGAACTTGAGAAAGAACCTGAGCGGCTTTCAAAGGCGGCTGGCAAAGGCGTGTTGCGTCGGTCCTTAAAGAAGGCGGCAACCCCGATTGCGGATACTGCAAATGAGTTTGCGCCGGTTGGTAAAACGGGCAATTACGCGGGGTCATTCTCCTACAGCACAAAGCTGAACAAGCGGCAAGCCGGGCTGCACCGGAAAATGTTCCGCAATGAAAAGGCGACGGTTGAGGGATTTGTCGGCACCAATGACCCAGCAGGTGTTCAGCAAGAATTCGGCAATGCAAACCACGGGCCACAGCCTGCACTTCGGCCCGCATGGGACAAAGAGGCGCTCCCAACGCTGGATCGCCTTGGGCGTATCCTCTGGGACGAGGTGGAAAAGTCGGTAGCACGGGCCGAGCGCAAGGCCGCGAAAGCCCGCACGAAAGGATAGCGGATGGAAGAGCAACTAAGAAGCCTGCTGTTGGTTGACAGTGGGGTTTCAAGTCATGTCAGCGACCGGGTGAATTTCGGAGCGCACCCGCAAGGGCAACCGTTTCCAGCAATCGTGTTGAACACAATCAGCGAGTCTGAGGGATACACCTTAAACGGGCCGAACGGCGTCACGCACACGCGCATTCAGGTCGATTGCTACGCAGGCACCTATGGGGCCGCAAAACTATTGTCGCGCGCTGTGCGGTCGCTTTTGAGCGGCTACCAAGGCGGCGCGTTTCAAGGCGTCTTTCTCGTGGGAACACGGGGCGGACGAGAGGGCGGATCAAATGAAGCGGAGCGGCCCTACCGCGTTTCTATGGACTTCATGGTCCACTTCACAACAACTTAGGAGACTCTTATGAGTGAACAAATTATTGCATACGGGGGCAAGCAAGAGCGTTCCGTTGACGGTACTGTCTGGACTGAAATTCCAGAGGCCAAGGGTGTTGCTATCCCGAAGGTTGAAACCGATTATATCGAGGCGACTTCACTCGATAGTGCGGGTGGCTTCAAGGAATATGTTAAGGGCTTGAAAGATGCTGGTGTGATCAGCATTCCCGCAGGCTATACGGCTGCGGGCTATGAGCAACAGCTTGCAGATCAGGCTGCGGTCGGCGCAATCTATTACCGCTGCACCTTGCGCCCGCAACCGCGCCAATCAGCTGGCGATGTTTTCGAATTTCGTGGTTTTCCAACGCCAGAAGTTGAAGGCAATGACGTTGGGGCATTGGTTGGTCTGAACATCAGCATTCGCACAACAGGGCCTGTGACATGGACGCGTGGGGCTGTAGCTGTATGAACAGCAAACGCGGCGGCATAACGCTTAAATCTGGCGATGATACCTATTCGGTTCGCATCACCACCAACGCGATGGTGCGCTATCAAGATCACACGGGTGAATCGTTTCTGGACGGGATTGCGGCCTTGCAGACCAACCAGAGCGATGTTCGCCGGATGCGTAATTTGTTCTGGGCGGGCCTGTCTCACATTGATGATATGACGCCTGAGAAGGCCGGTGACATTATGGACGTTGTTGGGTTTTCTGAGGCGCTTGAAAAAGTATCAGAGGCCGCAGAACTTGCGTTCCCTCCAGTCGAGGACAAATCGGGAAAGGCCCCAGCGGGGAAACCCGCCAAAGCCAAGTAACCGATTATATCGAAGAGCTTCTTGGCGCGTGGTTGGACGCGGGCCAAGAATACCAATCTTTTTGGAATATGACGCCTAAAGAGGTCATTCTTGTTGTAAACGCCACGCGGCAACGCGAGACGGACAGTTTTGAACGGGCGCGCATTCGTAACTTTGAAATGGCCGGCCTCATAGCCATTGCGCACCATGATCCAAAGAAAATGCCGGACTATAAGCCACATGGTGAAAAGCCAAAGCCTGTTTCGGATGAGGCAAATCAAGCAAGGGCGCGGGGGGCATTTATCGCCTTGGCGCTCGCGTCTGGGGCTTAGTGGCCTTCTAAGACCAGTAAAAACCAACCGGTCACCGTGTCGATCTGCGGTGCAACGGTACTGACCCGCACCTTCATCAAGGATTTATAAATGTCTGCATCTGTAATTGGCAGTCTCAGGGTTAACCTTGGGCTGGATAGCGCTCAATTCGAAAGGGGCGCAAGGCGTCTTGATGCTCCGTTGAAGCGGATGCGGGGGCAATTCCTTGCTGTTTCTGGTGTTGCTGTGACGTTGGCTGGGGCGCTTACGGCTTTGACGATTTCCACATCGAAAACGGCGGCTGAAATCAAAACTTTCGCACAAGTTGCCAATGCTGCCCCTGAAGAGCTGCAAAAATGGGCTGCTGCATCGAAATCAGTAGGCATTGAACAGGAGAAATTGGCGGACATTCTAAAGGATGTGAATGACCGTGTTGGTGATTTCCTGACTACAGGCGGCGGGCCAATGGCCGACTTCTTTGAGAACGTCGCGCCTAAAATTGGTATAACTGCGGATGCGTTTCGTGATTTGTCTGGGCCGCAAGCATTGCAGCTTTATACGACATCCCTTGAAAAAGCTGGTTTGAGCCAGCAGGAAATGACGTTTTATCTTGAGGCAATGGCCTCGGACACAACCGCCTTAATCCCCCTGTTGCGAAACGGCGGGGCCGAAATGGCACGGCTTGGCGAAAATGCGAGAACGCTTGGCGGTATCATGAGCACCAGTACGATAGTGTCGCTGACTGGCTTGCGGGCTGCGCTCAATGATACGGGCATGGCCGTGAAGGGCATCGGGTATCGTATCAGCGGCGCACTTGCCCCAGCGCTGACATCGCTTGCCATAGGTTTCAACGATTCCATGCGTGAAGGCGGGATGCTGCGGGGGGTGATTGACGGCCTTGTGGGTAATATTGATGTAATAATCGCGTCAATGAATATTGCGGTTGTCGCTTTTGGTGTTCGTTATGTGGGCGCGCTGATTGCTGCGAAGGTGGCAACCTTCACTTTTGCAGGTGCATTGACTGTTCTGAAACGTGCACTGGTTGCAACGGGGATCGGCGCGCTTATCGTCGGCGCTGGCTATCTGACTGCAAAGTTCAGTGGTCTTGTCACGGCGGTTGGCGGTTTTGGCACCGCTTTGGTTCTTTTGAAGGAAGTGGGCCAAGAGATATTTGGGAGGCTTGGTGAATTCGGGACCGTCCTGCTGTTGCGCATTAAATCTGATGCTGCGGGGATAAAAGGGTCTCTTATTGGTGCGTTAGCGGATGTGCTGGAATGGGTGTCCGGAACTTGGGCGAATAAATTTATCGGGACATTCGTTGGCGTCAAGGATGCGGTGGTGGCAGGGTTTGAGACGCTGCCCACGGCCTTCAAGCGGATCGGCGCACAAGCAATCAATGGCCTGATAGAAATGGTCGAGAGCGGCGTTAAGAAGTTGATGATCCCTCTCAACGCAATTCGTGAACTTGCTGGCATGTCGGCTGTGAAGCTAGACTTTTCCGGCGCGCGCGTTGTGGTCCCAGACGCTGCAGGAATGGGCGCGGCTGTGTCCGGTGCGTTCTCGGCGGCAATGAATACAGATTACACTGGCGGCGCGGTTTCGGGCTTACGGGATATGGCGAACGAGGCGAACGCCACGTCTAAAACCCTTGATACAATGGCAGACGCTGGCTGGGCTTATCTCAACAGATCAAGTCCGGCGTTTGAAAAAATGAGCGCGGCAATGGCAGAGATGGGGGACGCTGTTGGCGATGCGAATGAAGAAACTGAAACCTTCACCAAAACCTTGACCGGTGGCAAGGGCGGCAAGGGCGGCAAGGGTGGGGCCGCTGGGGCGTTGAAAGAAACAAAAACTGCGGCAGAAGGCGCGGCCAAGGCATTCGCGGGTCGGCTAAGTTCTGCTGTGGGTGATGTGGCGGGGGCGTTTGGTGATTGGGTCGCGGGCGGGTTCAAGAATTTCAAGGGGATGGTGGACGGCATCCGAGATTCGTTTAAGAAATTATTGAGCGATTTGATCAGCACCGCTATCGCAAACCCGATCAAAATTGCGCTTGGCCTTAGCGGGTCAGGCGGCATCGCTGGTTCTGCCGCGTCTGCCGCAACGGGTGGTGGTGCTGGCGGTGGGGGCTTGCTTAGTGGGTTGTTCGGCAAGGCTATTGGCGGCTTCGGCAAGGGTGCATCACTATTTGGTGGTGGCGGTCTAGCGGCAGGTTTTGGCAGTCTCGGCGGCGGCACTGGATTGCTCGGCGGGCTTGGAAATACGCTTGCCGGAACATTTGGAACCGGTGGCGGGATAGGTGGCTTGTTCAGCAGCATTGGCGGCGGGGCAGGGATCATGTCCAGCATTGGCGCGGCCCTTCCTGTGATTGGCATTGCGTTGGCTGTGTTCTCGTTCTTCAAAAAGAAAACCAAACTGCTTGATTCCGGTATTCGCGGCATAATCGACATGGAAGCGGCCATGTTCGAAAGCTACAAAAAAATCAAGACGACACGTTTCTGGGGCCTGTCTAAGAAAATCAGAACGAGCTATTCCAAAATCTCAGAAAAGGATTCTGCGCCATTTACGCAGGCTGTGGATTTGGTGAAAGGCAGTGTTCTTCAAGCCGCAGAAAGTCTTGGCGTTAGCGCTGATGTCTTCGATGGGTTTAGCCACACATTCAAACTGTCGCTTAAGGGGCTTGATGACGCTGCAAAGCAGGTCAAGATCGAAGAAGCCATGAGTGGTCTTGGCGATGCTTTGGCTTTGCGTGTTCTTGGTTCTGGCGATGATGTCGATGGTTCATATGACGCGCTGGTGCGATTAAGTGCCTCGTTGGTCACGGTGAACGATGCCTTTCGGGATTTGGATTTCAGCTTGTTTAACATCTCGCTTGCAGGTGGTGAGGCTGCTGCGAAATTCGCGGAACTGTTCGGGTCTCTCGAAAACTTCACTAAATCCTCAGTGGTTTATTATGATCAATTTTACACCGGAAAAGAAAAGCTGGCGAATGCGACGGCGCGCCTAACGGAAAGCCTTGCCGGTCTTGGCGTCAACTTTGTGCCAGACACGAATGCGGCCTACCGTAAGTTGGTCGATACGGCGATGGCGACCGGCGATACCGAATTGGGCGCTGCATTGATCCAGCTTGCGCCAGCCTTTGTGAATGTGACCAGTGCGGCGAATACCCTTTCGGGTGCTTTGCTGGCGTCAGTGACCGAAGCCAAGTTTGCCAGCGGCGTTGATTATCGGCGTGCTCTATCACGGGCAGGCAATAATATTGGATACACACCAGAGCGAAGCCAAGCCGAAATTCTTGTTGAGTTGCGGGCATTGAATGCGCGGCTGGATTTGTTGCAAAGCACATCCGAGATCACGGCTGCAAACACGGGTAGCACCGCAAACAATACAGAAGATCAGGTTGCAATTGCATTGGAGACAGCGCTTTGACACTCAGAATGATGCAACCGATCCAGATCGGTGAGGCCAACATAACGGCAACGAATGTCGCACTAGAATCCGTCTGGGTAGCGGGAACTTATACGCTTGGGGACCAGAGGCGTGTCGGAGACCGTATCTTTGAGGTGAGCGCGGCCACAACAACGGCTGACCCGTCCGCCCCAGGTTCCACCGAGTGGTTCGACGCTGGCCCAGCCAATCGCTACGCCGCATTTGATTTGCAATTTGGGGCAGATAAATACCGAGTGGTTGAGACGGTCACCACCAATGCGGGCAGTATCACTTACACGCTTGAAGGCTTGTCGCAAATTAACGGCATCGCATTATTCGGCTTGGCCGCAACAAACATTCGGGTTGTTGCAACCGTTGCTACGACGGGGGATGTCCTAGATGTGGATTATGCATTGCAGGATGCCACGGCGTACATCGGTTCAATGTGGCGGTGGATGTTTATCCCGCAGTCGGTTGAACGAAAATACATCAATTTGAGCGTCAATATTCCGCAAGGTTCAACTGTCGAAATAACCATAAGTCATTCAACGGGCACAGCACAAGTCGGCACAATCGCAATGGGCGCGGTGGTGGAATTTGGAACGGTCACACCCGGAACCAGTCGCACCCTGCGCAGTCGATCAATCAAAAAAACCGAAGGCTTGCTGACTTCACTTTTGCGGCGGACACCATCGGCAAAAGTTACCTACCAGATTGTTTTACAGGATTACGAAGCTGATCCCTTTTGGCGGGTTTTAGACGATTTAGACGGGGTTGGGGCTGTATTCTCTGGCCCTGATAATGCGCCTGAGTTGTCCGTTTACGGCTTTATCAACACCGCGCAGGTGACAGCCGTTGGCGTCGGAATTTCAAAAGTATCAATGGAGGTCGAAAGCCTATGACACACCCACCAGCCCCTGCAATCACACAATACCCCGGAGTTGTTCCTGCGAAGGGGCAATCCCAAGCGGTTTTTGATGCGAATGTTAGCAGCTTTATGGATTGGCAAACAAATACACTGGCGCCAGAGATGGATGCATTCGCCGCGTGGGTGCTTACGGTTGAAGCGGGGGCCGTTGCGATCACCCTTCCAAACCGCTTAGGCGAACACGCCTACGAGTCCTACACAAGTGACTGGAACGATGCGACCGCCAATGGTTGGTATTCAGGGCTTGGGGCTGCAAACGCGCCCTTATTAGGCTGGGTGACGGGCTTAGTGACCTCGCACAAGATCGATTGGATTAAGCAGGAGGTGTTCGGTACTACCTCGTCGGACGACGACGACTCGAATGCGTGGTGCCGGTTCAACAAGGCTGGCGTCTGGGGTGCATGGTTTCGTGTGCTTTCTACGGAGACTGAGATCAAAGCACTTGCGGCTTCGACTACCTTTAGGGGTGTTGCCCCGTCTGCCGGAGACTTCGGTTTTAGCAGCGACTTTGACAACATCGTTGTTGGTGGACTGTATTCTATCTCAGGCAGTTGGGTGAATGGCCCATGGCAGGCGGCAAGCACTTCCTATGTGGCGACGATGCAAGTTATTGAACGCCAGTGGGGTGCGGGGGCGCGGTTTACGCAAATCGTGCATGAATGGGGACGAACGAATACCCGCACCGGTACAGGTGATCCCGTCACATGGACGGACTGGAGGACCACTGTAAATGATGTTCGCATGGGCGCAGAGGTGCAGGAGCTATTCTCAACAGATACCGGCATTAACACTTGGTACTTGGCCGACCCCGGCTTTGTTCTCACGGGCGTTCGCATCCAGTGGCAGTACGGGGATGATGTCATGTCAGGCTACAAATCCCGCCCCATTCAAAAATTCATCAATGGCTCTTGGGTCACAATCGCGCAGGTGTAATCATGCAGTTCACAGACCTCGGGTATTTCACCCGCTACACCCCTGACGGGGACAATCCACATAACATCCAGTTTGCCCAAAATGATGATGGGCAGGACTTCTATGACGTCGCCAAGGCACAGGTTCTGGGCTTCTTTTTCTTAGTGAATGAGCGTGGCGATGTTGTTGGGCAATCCAGCGACATTACAGCGCTGTTTCCCGTCGAGATGCGGGTTATTTCAGCCACAAACGCCGATGCCCTTCAATCGGTATACCAAAGCGAAACGCGGCTGGTCTGGGACGGGAAGATCATCCGGCCCCACATGCCGACGAGGCAAGAGTTCCAAGCGTCAGCGCTCAACCGCATTGATCAAGAACACAGCAAATTCCTGCTTAAGCTGACCGGCAGCGCAACCGTTGAGGAGCGTGACACATGGCCAACCAAGGAACGTGCCGCGCGCGCGATTGCGGCGGGCACGGCCACAGCGGGTCAACAGGCGATGATTGGCTATGAGGCCGAGGGCAGCGGGATTGAGGCGTCAACATTAACGGCAACAATCATTGCAAAGGCCGAGGCGTTCCAAGCCCTGACCGGCATGGCCGCTGGTTTGAAAGCCAAGGCCAAGACGGCGATTGTGCAGGCGACAAATGAGGCCATCCCGATTGATCAGGTCGCGGCAGCTATCAACGCTGTGTTTGCAGAAATCACCACAGCAACCAGCGCTGCCATTGCACAGTGGAAGGCGCAAACCCCAGAACAAAAGACCACCCCAGTATCGGAGAGGGAGTAATGGCCCGCCCATCCTTTGCTGACCTAACACCGGCGCAACAGGCGCATTTTGGCAACGGCCTTGGCCCCAGCTGGTTGCCAAATTGGTTGCGTACATCAATCACCGAAACAGCCAGTTGGTTCTTCAAGGACGCCAGCTGGCGACACCATGATTTTGGCTATTCTCTGGGGTACACGAAAGCGCATCGGCGGCAGTATGATTGGAAATTCTACCGCGCCATGTTGCGCGATGCAGTTTCACAACCCGCCTTGATCTGGATTGTTGCGGCCCCTGTTGCGATCCTGATTGCCACGCTGTTTTTTCTCGCGGTTCGCGCCTTTGGTGGCCGGAGTGGTTTTCACTTTGGCACCGGCTACAGATCGCTTGAACAAATCCTGTCTGATTATGGGGCTACGAATAGTTGAGCCTAAAATAGTTTAACCACCAACGACAACCAACTGGAATGCCTCGACTTAATCGGTCGGGGTTTTTTGCATGGCAGTAAGGGAAATAAGAATGCTGGATTTTCTATCAGACTTTTGGGGCGTCATCACGGGAGCTGTTGCGGGATTGGCGTGGCTGTTTCGGCTGGAGGGGCGAGGTAAGGCAAATTCCAACGAGATAAAACACCTCAAAGAACAGCGTCACGAGGATCATCAGGAAGCCATCGCGTCGCGCAAGGAACAGTTAGAACAGCTTGGGGTGATCGCAGCCGATATTAAAAAGCTGATCGAGAAGGTGGCGAGTAAGTGAGGTGTGAAGGAAGGGTTTGAGGGCGGTGGCTGACCTCAAACGGGGCGGAAAATACAATCATGCTGATGTGCGTTTAGCCATCAGGGAAATAGAAAAGGGAAATTGATCATGAAACTTGTTCAAAACTGGAAGCGAATTGCGCTGACCGCGCATTCAATGTGGGCCTTGTATTTAAGCGCTATTTGCTTGGTGGTGCCTGAATTAATCTATTACTGGTTTGAGATTGATACCAGCCCGCGTTTTTGGTGGCTGATTGCGCTGGTGCTGCTGGTCTATGGCATCATTGGACGCGTCAAGGATCAGGGAATTTCCCGAAACACAACGCTTGGCTGGTTGCTTGTTATTGCGTTGATGGGGGGTGGGTTTTCACAGTCGTCACGAGCAAGTGAAGCCAGCTTTCCCATAGCCGTCGCACAGCATAACTTCACCCCGCTCGCCGTGGAATTCATTGGCGGCTGGGAAGGCCTGCGACTGCAAGCCTACCGCGACATCGTGGGTGTTTGGACGGTTTGTTATGGAGAGACCAAAGGTGTCAAAGCGGGCGATAAATACACCAAGCGGGAATGTGACGCTATGTTCACGGTGGAAATTGCGTCCTATCGTGCCGGGCTGCGGGGGTATTTTACCGCCGAGACCAAGGCCGTCCGCCTGACTACGCCCCGTGAAGTGGCATATGTCAGCTTGGCTTATAACGTGGGCGTTCGGGGCGCAGGTAAAAGTACCGCAACGCGGCGTTTGAACGCCGGGCGAATTGCGGCGGGCTGTGACGCCTTGACGTGGTGGAACAAAGCGGGCGGGCGGGTGATCCGTGGTTTGGTGCGTCGGCGGTCCGGTGAATATGCTATGTGCATGCAGGGGCAGGGGTGATGGCAGTAATCCTGCCCGTCATAATCAAGCTCCTGCGCATCCAGATTGGCCTACCGCTGGGGGTGATCCTCGTTGCGGGCCTTTGGGTCACATTTGATAAAACATCGGCTGTGCGCCACGCCGTGAACGCGCAGGCCGATAAATTCGTGTCGATGGTGGCACAGGATCAGCTTGCAGAGCTTGAGCGCCGCCGTCAGGTCGCCGTGGATGCCCTGCAAATATTTCGCACCAAGGCCCATGTGGCCGATGCACAGGCGGCGGAATACGCCCAGAAAATTCAGGAGTATGAAAATGGAACGCAAATTCATCCCAGCTGCATTGTTGGTCCTGATCTTTTTAACCGGTTGCGGTGATCGCGCAATCGCGGCAGCGGCGCGCGACAAAGCAGCTATCGAAGCGGCGAAGGTGTTGCCGGATCTGCCTGATGATTGCCGTGTTCACGCGAGGGCAGGCGTGGTGATCGGTGATCGGCTCGATACGGCGGCGTTGAAGATTTACGGCGCGCTGGGGCGGCAGGTTGCCCGAACGGATCGTTGTGCCGGTTGGTATGACGATTTGC
>JPUR01000247.1 GCA_001321835.1 Marinosulfonomonas sp. PRT-SC04 | reverse complement strand
CCCCGCCCGCGTGTTTCGTGAGGACTTCGCAGACCCACCTGCCCCCGTTCAGCGTCTAAAGCACGGTTTCCCGCCCTCGCCTGCAAATTTATGGCTGACGGCATCATCACACCACCACCGCTTCTGCTGCATTAATAATATCCGTGAGCGCTTGCCGCGCCGCCCGCATTGTTGCGATCACCTCGGCC
Organism: Marinosulfonomonas sp. PRT-SC04; assembly: GCA_001321835.1. The sequence goes on along the minus strand of JPUR01000247.1, from coordinate 3,041 downwards.
CGCTCATCAGGCGTCAGCTGGTCAGGATTGTCAGACAAATGCGAATAGGCGCGGATCAGAACGGCATGCGCCTGCCCGCTGGCCATCGTGCTTTGCGCCGCCAATGCCTTCAAACAACCGGCCTGCACACCCTCGCGCCCCGTCCGCTCAAACATCCGGTTGGTTAGCGGGAACGCCCCGACAAAATCCTCAAGCGCCACAGCGGCGTCAATCGTCACCCCGATCTGACCGGAACACATCTTTGAAACAGTGCCCTTCCAGCCGGTGCCGTAGCGCGCCTCAAGGATCGAGGCGACCACATCGGCCCCACCAGCTTGGCGCACCAAGCCGTCGAAAACACCACGCACAACCGGATCAACCACTGGAAACCTCGTTTCCTGTGCGAGCCGCTAGGCAAGGGCTACACTGTGGGCATGAAAATGAATGACATCCGAACCAGAGCATCAGCTGGCCTCCTGAATAATATCGGAAGACGGATTGGCGGGCTGTGGAGTAACCCAAGAAGACACTGGCACAGCGCCATTAGTCACCACCTCAATTGCCAACGCCAGCTCAAGGCTTGGCACCATTTTTCCACGGGCAAGTCGCGACACTGTCGCTTGCGTCACTCCGATGCTTTCAGAAAACACAGCCTGCCCCAATTTGGCGGCTTCGAGGTATTTGTTAAGTTTTGCCATACTTCGCATATACGTATCAGGTATATACAGGTCAAGTATAAATATACGCCTCCCGTATTTTTAACTCAAGATCACTGCGAGTAGAATTGCATCCATGAATTTAGCAAACCTCAGAAAAGCCAAAGGCTGGTCGCAGACCGATCTCGCAGACGTTGTGGGCGCAAAACAGCCAACAATATCGCGCCTAGAAAAAGGATCTGATCATGTCACTTTGCACCTTTGTCGAAAAATTGCCGACGCCCTGAACGTGCCTCTATATTTACTATTTATTGACGAGACCGCCCAAGCCGAGATGGAGCTTCTGAATATCTACAGATCTCTATCAGAGGAGCGCAAGAAGGGTTGGCAGGATATGGCTGTTTTGGCAAAAGCCGATTCTCATACAGCAGACCAATAAGCCGTTCCATCTCGGCCTTCGTCATTCCGGCCAATAAACTCTCGAAATCTTTGTCAGTCATATTCACCCCACAAACAGCACCACGGTAAGTAGAACATTAAGCGAACATTAACCATCATTGATAGTGGCCACATATACTGTGGATAACCTGTACTGGCGCAATATGCCGTTGAACTGTCTATATGTTGAAACAACCTCGCCCCAGAAAGCCCCGCCACCTAGCGGGGCTTTTCTTTTGCTGATTCTACCGACGGTGAAATTTAATACGTGGTGTGTATAATTATACTTGACCTGTATATACCTGATACGTATATATCTCCTCATCAACACACCGATGGAGGCCACAATGAAACACGCAGAAAAGCAAAAAACGCCGCAAACAATATGCAGCGCTGATACGTCCGACGACATCCTGATTGGGCACCTGCAATACGATGCTGCAATTTATGCGCTTACCGAAGAAAACAAACACCTCAAAGAACACCTGCGTCAGATGCAGGCACAATTGTCTGGCCTTGAGGGATCAACAGAACCCTACGCCAGCCTAGTAAGCCGCGCCGGACGGCCCGACGAATTCTTCTTTAAGGATGAGAATGGTCATACCCACTCTTTGAGCCTTCATTTTTCAGGCAAGGATGAGGACCAGCCATGTTGATCAAACGAGCTGGGCAATTCTTTACTGTCAGGATGAAATTCTGTAGGTATAGCAACCCAAGCGTCCCACATTGCCGTGGTGGTTTTAACCATCACCACACGGGCAGCGCTGACTTCGGAAACTGTAGGGAAATCAAGAGCGGATTTACTGTATCCAGCAGCCTTCACGAATCTTTTTTGGCCATGCGTTCCAATCGTCATTTTCCGCAACGCCTTGGCTACAGTTTCAAATTTGCGCCCCATGCCTTCAAGGATTTTATCCGCGTCTTCATAAGCGGTCCTTGCCTTTTGGTAGGTGTACTGCAGCCTAAAAATTTCTTCTTCGTTCATACGAACATATCTCCTTTGAGTTTCGGTCATTGGGGGTGTGGCAGGTCGCGCCATAGAACGGTGCGGCCTGCACCTATAGATAGCCCTACCAATTCCACAAATCAATATATTGATGTGAAACACACCGCGACTACCTCTCCTAATCAGGAGGTCACAATGAAACACATCACCTGCCCACCGAGCCGCCGCCAACTGCTGCAAAATCAGCAATTGCGCCGCGCCCGTGAAATCATCTGCCAGCGCACCTCCTACAGCGCCGGGGCAATTGACGCCGCAATCAAAACCATCGCCGCCCTATCACCCCACCCCTTTGAGGTCACCTGCGCAAATGACGCGCTGACCAGCCGAAAGCTGGCCGCGTGATGACCATGACCTGCTACACGCTCACCGTCATAACCGGCTGCACTTTCGCGCTGTACATGGCCCACATCGGCCTAAAAACCGCCCTTGAAGTCAGCGACATGCTGCAACGGATCGGTGGCATATAATGTGCATCCATACCAACATTGAACACCTGCTAGACCGCCTAAACCGCCAAACGCTGCCAGAGCGCATCGACACCATGATCAATGCAGCCCTTGAAACCAGCGGCTACTACAACGTGCCACGCACCGGTGACACCAACGGCAGTCAAATGGTCGAAATCAAAATTCATGACGTATTCGCCGAGGGCGCAAGCCAAGAGGAAGCAATCCGCAACTGGATCAAGGTGGCCAAAAACAGCATCGAGACCGCCGCCGCATCCGCCCTGCTGTGCAGCCCCGACACCATTTCCATCGAGGACATGAAAGCCGCCTGCGAAAAGATCATGAGCCAAGGCGCAGCGCACCAAGACTACAACCGCGCACAGTTGGTGCTGGACGTTCTGAGGCGCGCAGCATGACCCACCAATCACCCCCACAACACTGTCGCCAGCCGCACACAACCACCCCGCCTGCTCGCGGGATCACTGCCTGTGTGTGCGGCACACTTGCTGGCGGGGC
>JPUR01000246.1 GCA_001321835.1 Marinosulfonomonas sp. PRT-SC04 | reverse complement strand
CTGAAGCGAACCGGCTGGAAGCCGGTGGCTTAAAACCTATTCGTGGAAAGTCAAAATCCGCCGTGAAGCACTGGGCCTGCCCCAAAGCAATGTCGGCGACGCACTCGGCATCAGCTTTCAGCAAGTGCAAAAATACGAGAACGGGGCCAACCGCATCAGCATATCAAGGCTCTGTGATATCGCCAAAATTCTGCACTGCCCACCCGCCTATTTTCTCGAAGGCATTGGCGAGAGATTCTCCCCCTGCACCCGCGACGAAATAGTGATGCTGAATTGCATGCGCGACATGCCAGAAGAGCCGCGCCAAACCCTGCTGGACATCGCCCGCCATACAGCAAACACCAACTTAAAACTGCATTCTGTCCTTGCCGAGCTCTCGCCCAGTTCGAAAGCGAGTGCGGATAGATGAGCAACGCCCTGCATCTCCACGTAAAGTTTGAATATTTTGACTAGATCGAAGCGGGAACCAAAACCGAGGAATACCGGCTTTGCAACAAACACTGGGGCAATCGCCTTGCTGGCCGCACTTACGAAACGGTTGTGGTTTGGCGAGGGTACACGAGCGAAAGCATCACATTCCAGTGGGCTGGCTACACCGAAAAGACCATCACCCACCCGCACTTTGGCCCCGATCCGGTCGAAGTCTACGCAATCAAATTGAAGGTGACGACATGAGCAAAAATACGCGCCACGCCTTCACAGGAAAGCACTATCTATCCGCCAGAGGGCGCGAAGAGCTGATCAGTCTACGTATTGGCAAGGCCCCAGAAGTGACAGAAGGCCCAGCCCCTGTTGAAATGTTGGCACGGGTACCAAGCGAAGAATGTGGCTGCCCAGAAGAGTTGTGGCGCATCGACAGCCTTGAATTGCTTTTCCACTTTGAGGCTGACGGCGATAGTGATGCGTTCATTTTTGGTGGTGATTTTGAACTGGAAACAACGCTGCGAGCGCGCAATTTAAATGATCTCCGCGCAAAATCTTTTCAATGGTTCGCGGACGTTATCGATCCAGCACAAGTATCCAACACCGTTTCAGCGGTCAGTGAGGTAACATCATGAACGCCGTCCTACCCCTTGATTTTACAGCACAACCCCCACAACGCACCGACCTTCGCCCGCTGATCGTTGACAGCTTTGCAGGCGGTGGCGGGGCCAGCACCGGCATTGAAATGGCGCTGGGGCGTCCGGTTGATGTGGCAATCAATCACGATCCGGTTGCGCTGCAAATGCACGAGGCAAACCACCCGACCACCCGCCACCTGACCAACAGCGTTTACGCGATAGATCCGCGTGACCTGCCACAGCCAGGGCAGAAAGTCGGGCTGATGTGGTTTAGCCCGGACTGCAAGCACCACAGCAAAGCCAAGGGCGGCAAACCCCTTGATGCCAATATCCGCGATCTGGCGTGGGTGGTGGTGCATTACACAAA
>JPUR01000245.1 GCA_001321835.1 Marinosulfonomonas sp. PRT-SC04 | reverse complement strand
GGCCCACACCCCGGGTCCGCGCCCCTCGCTTGAAGAAATCACAGCGGTGCTGGGCGGATTTTCCTCGGCCTCTGACGGCACCGATGGCGCCACCCCTCCACCACGGAAAAATCGCCGCCGAGGCAAAGCTTAGCACCAATAAGTCGGTGCCGGAACGGCCCATGTCGCTGGTGACCAACACGGCCTTGCAACAAACCGTAAGGCTAAGGAAAACGAAATACCGCGTGCGCGCGCCATTGCAGGGACTACATCATGGCTGAAGAAGAAGAGATCATCCTGTCAGAACTGTCGGACGAAGAACTGGTGCTGCAAATGCACGATGATTTGTACGACGGCATGAAAGACGAGATTGCCGAAAGCGTCAACATCCTGCTGGAACGCAAATGGGAACCTTACCGCGTCTTGACCGAAGCCCTGGTGGCGGGCATGACAATTGTTGGCCATGATTTCCGTGATGGCATCCTGTTTGTGCCCGAAGTGCTGCTGGCCGCCAACGCAATGAAGGGTGGCATGTTCATCCTGAAACCGCTGCTGGCCGCATCTGGTGCCCCGCAGATGGGCAAAATGGTGATCGGCACCGTTAAAGGTGACATCCACGACATCGGCAAAAACTTGGTCAGCATGATGATGGAGGGCGCCGGTTTTGAGGTGGTCGATCTGGGCATCAACAATCCGGTTGAAAACTATCTGGAAGCCTTGGAGCGTGAGAACGCCGATATTCTGGGCATGTCCGCTTTGCTGACCACAACGATGCCTTATATGAAGGTCGTCATCGACACCTTGATTGAAAAAGGCATTCGCGATAAATATGTGGTTTTGGTTGGTGGTGCGCCGCTGAACGAAGAGTTCGGCAAGGCGATCGGGGCTGATGCCTATTGTCGGGACGCGGCTGTGGCTGTGGAAACCGCCAAGGAATTCATGGCTCGTAAACACAACCAGATGGCGGCTGGATAATCCGCCTTTTTATAGGTCGATATGAAACCAGATGACACAGAACTAACAGAGAGCGGCCTTGCCCCGATTGGGGGCAAGGGGCGTATTTTATTACTGGCTTGCGGCGCGTTGGCACATGAAATTCTTGCGCTGATCAAATTGAACAGTTGGTCGCATATGACCCTGACCTGTCTGCCTGCCAACCTGCATCTTTACCCCGATCGCATTCCCGCCGCCGTTGAGGCCGCCGTGCTGAAACATCGCGCTGATTATGATGATATTTTCGTGGTCTACGCCGATTGCGGCACGGGCGGGCTATTGTTGGATATGTGCAATAAACTGGGGGTGAAAATGGTTGAGGGTCCGCATTGTTATTCGTTTTTTGAAGGTAATGAGGAAACTGCTGGCTCGGGTGGTTTTTTAGTGATTTCGCGGGCGATATCAAAGGCCGCGATGCAAAATTGCAGCCGGTTCGGCGTTGCCATATAAAGAGTTTGCCAGTTTGGCGCAAAGCTGGCTTTGAATTGGCGCAGACCATTGGCGCCGCTGGCGCTTTGCACGCAGTGGTGCAGGATTTTGCTGCGGTGATCAAACGGGATTGCGGCCAGTGAAAAACGCGGCAAGCCGAGGCTGGCGGCATCTGCAATCGCATTGGTGAGCAGCGCGTGCATGGTGCCATCCGGTGCTTCAGTGGTTTGGCGCATCAAATCCAGCGACCATTCTGTGTTGCAAGTGTTAAGAGTGATGAAGCCCTGCAATTGATCATCCTGCATCGCCAGATAACAGCGCTGGCTTTGCACGAACTTGGGCGTGAACAGGCCCATTGAAAAACCGCGCTCGCCGCCAGAGCGCTTGATCCAATCGGCTGAAATGCGCGCCATATCCTCAAAGGGCAGGGTGGTTTGGTGCTCTGTGGTAATGCCCGCCGATTTGGCTTTGCGCAGTTTGCGGCGCAATTGTCGGTGATCAGGCGTGTCCATTGCAAAACTGCGCGGGTCCAGCCATGCCTCGCGGGCAATCGGCAGCACCGTGAAACCGGCACGTCGCGCGTCTGCCGCTGTGCGGGCCGAGCATTTGTAAAGACAGGGAATGCGGGCTTGGTTTTTTGCAGCAGATTTAAGGCGTTGAATTGGGGTATCAAAACGGGATCTGTTTAGCGGATCCCGCAGCGCAATCAGGGCTTGAGGCGTTTTGGCAATAATCATTGCGGCTTGGCCATCTGTTCGGAAAAGCAGCATTTTACCGCCTTGGCGCAGCAGGTTTGCCTCGGCGAACGGCGCGTTTTGAATGATGCTCTGTTGGTGCGATCCTTGTGGTTGCGATGTGGTCGGGGCTTGGGTGTGCACCCGTGCTGGGCCACGGGCCAGCAGCAGCACGCCGATGGTGGCGGGCAGGGCGTAATAGACCAAGCGAAAACCGAGCACGGCACCCAGTATCGGTTCGGCCCCTGTGGCGGGCAGCAGGGCCAGTAAGGCGACCTCGAATGGGCCAACCCCGCCCGGTGTCCCGGACAACAATGCCGCCCCAAGTGCCAGCAAAAACGCTGGATAAAAGCTGCTGAATGGCAAGGAAACCGCCTCGGGCAACAGGATATAAAGGGCGGCGATGGTGTCAATCGCTGTCAGTGTCAGGATCGATGAAATCGTTTGTAGGCTGGGCAAGCGGAATTGGCGGTTGAACAGGCGGAATTCGCGCCCCCGCAGGGAGGCCAGCGCCAGTATGATAGCAGCCAGAACCGGCAGCAAGGTCAGCGGCCAGCCGGTGATCATTTCAGGGGCGAGCAAGGTTAGGGCAGCACCGGTAATTACCGCCCAGCCTGCCAGAAACGACAGTGCCACGGTGGCGGACAGGCGGGTGGATTGCCACAAGGAGGTTTTGGGCAGCATCCGCCAGCGCACCAACGCGCCAGTCAACACCCCCATGCCGAGGGTTTGAGACACCGCAATGCCGATAACGCCCGCCCGTAACGCTAACCCGTCATCGATGCCGGTGTTCAGCATCCGGTGGACGACCTGATCATAGCGTCCAACCGCCCAGAAACTGGCCGCCGTGGCCAGCAAGGCCCCGAGCCATTGCAGCGCCGAGACTGATGTAAAGCTGGCCCAGATGCTGGCGCTGTCCAGTGCCGAAATCTGGTCATAGAAAAGCGCGAAAAAACCGACCACCAACAGCAGCATTAAGCCCTGACGCGGTGCGTGTTTCTTTATTTGTGTTGCGATATTTACGTTTACTTGTGTTCAAGCCATCACCCCCGATGTGTTCATCAAGGGGTATCTGGCGAGGGCTTATGAAATATTAACAGATAAATTTAGTGCTAAGGAACCTCTGAACAACAGGGCTTTCGGTGCGCGGAGGTTTTCGACCGCCG
>JPUR01000244.1 GCA_001321835.1 Marinosulfonomonas sp. PRT-SC04 | reverse complement strand
GCGGATTTTTGATCTTTTCAACCATAGCAACCATCGCTGAGGAGGTGACGCCCATCATCGTGCGCCCGGCGGTATCGAAACTCATGGTGCCACACCACGGCATATCGGCCAGCGCGAAGGCCTCGGCGGCGGCGATGTATTCTTCGGGGGCGGAAATGGTTTCACACCACAGAACGTCCGCACCGCCCTCTTTCAGACCCTCGGCCTGCTCGTGAAAAATTTCGACGGCCAGCGCGTGGGTCAATTCGCCAAGCGGGGCCATGATTTCGCCGGTGGGCCCAACCGATCCTGCAACGATCACGGTGCGACCGGACGCGTCGGCAATCTCACGGCCCAGTTCAGCGGATATGCGTGACAATTCGCGGGCGCGTTTTTCAGCGCCGTGCAGTTTTAGGCGCGAGGCGTTGCCGCCAAAGCTGTTGGTCAGAAACAGATCACTGCCCGCGTTCACCGCCCCACTATAGAGGGCGCGGATTTTGTCGGGGTGTTCCACATTCCACAATTCCGGCGCATCCCCAGAGCAGAGGCCCATGTTAAACAAAGTGGTGCCGGTCGCACCATCGGCCAAAATCCAGTCGCGTTCAGCCAGCATGCGGGTCAGGGCGTTTGTCATAACAAGGTCTTTCGTCTGATTACAGGTTCGGCCTGCAATGGCATGCTACGCGGCGGGGTGCAAATATATATTCGTCATAATGATCATGAGGAAACTGCTGGCTCGGGTGGTTTTTTAGTGATTTCGCGGGCGATATCAAAGGCCGCGATGCAAAATTGCAGCCGGTTCGGCGTTGCCATATAAAGAGTTTGCCAGTTTGGCGCAAAGCTGGCTTTGAATTGGCGCAGACCATTGGCGCCGCTGGCGCTTTGCACGCAGTGGTGCAGGATTTTGCTGCGGTGATCAAACGGGATTGCGGCCAGTGAAAAACGCGGCAAGCCGAGGCTGGCGGCATCTGCAATCGCATTGGTGAGCAGCGCGTGCATGGTGCCATCCGGTGCTTCAGTGGTTTGGCGCATCAAATCCAGCGACCATTCTGTGTTGCAAGTGTTAAGAGTGATGAAGCCCTGCAATTGATCATCCTGCATCGCCAGATAACAGCGCTGGCTTTGCACGAACTTGGGCGTGAACAGGCCCATTGAAAAACCGCGCTCGCCGCCAGAGCGCTTGATCCAATCGGCTGAAATGCGCGCCATATCCTCAAAGGGCAGGGTGGTTTGGTGCTCTGTGGTAATGCCCGCCGATTTGGCTTTGCGCAGTTTGCGGCGCAATTGTCGGTGATCAGGCGTGTCCATTGCAAAACTGCGCGGGTCCAGCCATGCCTCGCGGGCAATCGGCAGCACCGTGAAACCGGCACGTCGCGCGTCTGCCGCTGTGCGGGCCGAGCATTTGTAAAGACAGGGAATGCGGGCTTGGTTTTTTGCAGCAGATTTAAGGCGTTGAATTGGGGTATCAAAACGGGATCTGTTTAGCGGATCCCGCAGCGCAATCAGGGCTTGAGGCGTTTTGGCAATAATCATTGCGGCTTGGCCATCTGTTCGGAAAAGCAGCATTTTACCGCCTTGGCGCAGCAGGTTTGCCTCGGCGAACGGCGCGTTTTGAATGATGCTCTGTTGGTGCGATCCTTGTGGTTGCGATGTGGTCGGGGCTTGGGTGTGCACCCGTGCTGGGCCACGGGCCAGCAGCAGCACGCCGATGGTGGCGGGCAGGGCGTAATAGACCAAGCGAAAACCGAGCACGGCACCCAGTATCGGTTCGGCCCCTGTGGCGGGCAGCAGGGCCAGTAAGGCGACCTCGAATGGGCCAACCCCGCCCGGTGTCCCGGACAACAATGCCGCCCCAAGTGCCAGCAAAAACGCTGGATAAAAGCTGCTGAATGGCAAGGAAACCGCCTCGGGCAACAGGATATAAAGGGCGGCGATGGTGTCAATCGCTGTCAGTGTCAGGATCGATGAAATCGTTTGTAGGCTGGGCAAGCGGAATTGGCGGTTGAACAGGCGGAATTCGCGCCCCCGCAGGGAGGCCAGCGCCAGTATGATAGCAGCCAGAACCGGCAGCAAGGTCAGCGGCCAGCCGGTGATCATTTCAGGGGCGAGCAAGGTTAGGGCAGCACCGGTAATTACCGCCCAGCCTGCCAGAAACGACAGTGCCACGGTGGCGGACAGGCGGGTGGATTGCCACAAGGAGGTTTTGGGCAGCATCCGCCAGCGCACCAACGCGCCAGTCAACACCCCCATGCCGAGGGTTTGAGACACCGCAATGCCGATAACGCCCGCCCGTAACGCTAACCCGTCATCGATGCCGGTGTTCAGCATCCGGTGGACGACCTGATCATAGCGTCCAACCGCCCAGAAACTGGCCGCCGTGGCCAGCAAGGCCCCGAGCCATTGCAGCGCCGAGACTGATGTAAAGCTGGCCCAGATGCTGGCGCTGTCCAGTGCCGAAATCTGGTCATAGAAAAGCGCGAAAAAACCGACCACCAACAGCAGCATTAAGCCCTGACGCGGTGCGTGTTTCTTTATTTGTGTTGCGATATTTACGTTTACTTGTGTTCAAGCCATCACCCCCGATGTGTTCATCAAGGGGTATCTGGCGAGGGCTTATGAAATATTAACAGATAAATTTAGTGCTAAGGAACCTCTGAACAACAGGGCTTTCGGTGCGCGGAGGTTTTCGACCGCCG
>JPUR01000243.1 GCA_001321835.1 Marinosulfonomonas sp. PRT-SC04 | reverse complement strand
ATACGAGAACCCTTCATAGGTTTTGATATATGTAATATCGGTGACCCAAAATCGGTCTGGCGCATCAACATCAAATTGGCGATCCAGTGTGTTATCTACGACCACTGAAGGTTTGCCGCCATACGTTCCAGGGCGGCGTTTATAGCCGATCTGAGCTCTGATACCTGCTAGGCTTGCCAAACGTGCCACACGGTTCGGGCAACTTGTCTCTCCGAGATCACAAAGGTCATCGTGCAGTTTACGATACCCATAAATCTTGCCACTGTCTTTCCATGCATCTCTAATCAAATCAGTTTG
>JPUR01000242.1 GCA_001321835.1 Marinosulfonomonas sp. PRT-SC04 | reverse complement strand
CAAAACAAAACGTCAACAAAATATTCGGAATTTCAATGACTCAGAGTATAACACAAAAAAAAGGGCTCCGTTACGGAGCCCTTTTTTAATATTTTGAATGGTCGCAGGTTTATCCGTTTGATCCATCCTCAGCGGCAAGAAGTTCGGCAAAAATTGCTTTTGCAACAGCGTTATGTCCGCCTTTTGTCGACATATTCATCGATTTTCCAGCCAGAACTGGTAGGCCACGGGTGCCTGTGTCTTCAGCATCCAAGTCTGCAAAAATTTGTGCGGCACGTTCGCTGTGACCTTTGTTGTCAGCGAAATAAACACGGCTGTCAGAACCGGTTTCAGAGGCTGCAAAATGAATTCTTGCGACTTGTGCATTTGTGTATGTGTCAACGCCGGCAAAAGCCGGTGCAGCAAAAGAAAGGGCCAGAGCAGTTGTCAGGATAATACGTTTCATTTTCAGGTTTCCAATTTCGTTTCAGCTTTGTTTTCCGAGGAGGCGTTATTGCCTTCCGATGAGTTGGATTTAGGTATGGCACATCCTCTCTACAACGCACATAAACGTGAGGTAACGATGGCGTGTGTGCGCATTTGCACATTGCAATGCGCGACTGAACATACCTCGCTATTTTTAAAGAAAAACTGCACCCAAGCCCGCTATGTTTCAGTTTTTCAGATGAGACCAGGCCGGTTTGTAATATTTCATGCTCAGCTTTTTCACCCACTTTGGAGGTTCGGTGATAAATTGGGGCGACTGATTACAGACCAACGGCCGCTTAACCCTGTTCCAAGTGAAATTCCCCCTCTAATAAAGCGCGAAATATCGATAGGCGGCTCGGAAATGATCTTTATTGTTTCAAAATCAGCGACAGCTGCATAATGTTGCCCCAATTGGCCCCTAAATGGCTGGTAATGGATATGAGCAGTACAGAAAGCCAACGCGCACCACTCACACCCCCCCGCCCCATGCGGCGCGGGCGAAATATGCTATTTTTGGGCAGCTTGTTTGCCCTGATGCTATTTGGCTTGATTGGACTTGCCGCCGCGACTGGCTGGGAGGAGACCAAGTTCCAACTGGCCAAACTGACCCCGACCCACATCACGATATTGCTAAGTCTGTCACTGGTTAATTATTTGCTGCGCGGCTTGCGCTGGCATCTGTTTGCCCGCCGATTGGGCCTGCCCACCACCCTGTCGCAAAACCTGCGCCATTTTCTAGCCGGGTTCGCGATGAGCATCACCCCCGGACGGGTGGGTGAGCTGATCCGCATGCGCTGGTTGCGCCGCGAAACCGGATGGGCGGTTGAGCGCACCGCCCCACTGGTGTTGATGGATCGCGCTTCGGATTTGACCGCAATCGCTTTGATATTAGGCATCTCGGTGTCGCTGACCACCACGGGCATTTCAGGCGCGCTGCCCGTGACAATGCTGGCCGTTGTGTTGGCGCTGATCGCCACCCGCCCTGCCCTGTTGTCGGCGTTGGTCACGTACACCTATAAAATCATCGGCCGCTGGCCCCGCCTGTTTGGCCGCATTCGCATTGCCGCCCGTTCTTTGAAACAATTCTCCGGTGCCTCCGTGATGCTGCCCAGTCTTGGGCTTGGCCTGATCGGCTGGTTGGCCGAGGGCTATGCGTTTTACTTACTATTGGGCTGGCTCGGCGTCGATATTGGCCTTGCGATGGCGGTGGCGATTTTTGTGTTCGCCACCTTGGCGGGCGGTTTGACCGGCGCACCTGGCGGGGTTGGTGGCGCCGAGGCCACGATGATCGCCATTTTGGGCATGAAAGGCGTGCCGCTGGAGATCAGCCTGCCCGCCACCGCAATCATTCGGATCACCACGCTGTGGTTCGCCATTGGCATCGGGATGGCTATATTCCCGTTTGCCGAACGTATATCAATAAGGACAAAACATGCGCTGGAAAACTGCTGATTACGCCGGCTGGGGCCGGGTTCATACCGCAACGGGCGAAGTGGCCCGCCCAGAACGTGCCGCCGCCCTTGAGGCCATTCTAAAGGAGACCCCCGCCCCCGCCATCGGCATGTGCCGCTCATATGGGGACACCTCGCTGAATGACGGTGGCCGTGCGATTGATATGACACGGATGAACCGGATTTTGGACTTTGATGAGGCCACCGGCATTTTGGAGGTCGAGGCAGGTTGCCAAATTGGCGAGTTGGCACGGATATTCGCGCCGCGCGGCTGGTTGCCCGCGGTGATGCCCGGCACTGGGTTTGCCACTGTGGCGGGCTGCATTGCCAATGATGTGCATGGGAAAAACCACCACGGTGTTGGCTCGTTCGGGCAGCATGTGATCAGCCTAACCCTGTTGAATGGCACGGCGAAACAAGTGATCGGGCCTAAACGCAACGCAGCTCTGTTCAAAGCCACGGTCGGTGGTTTGGGCCAAACCGGTGTCATCACCACAGCCAAATTACAGATGATCCCCTGCAAGGGCGATGTGATGATGGTGACGGAACAGCGCATTGAGGGCTGGGATGATTTCCTCGATGCATTGGACAATTCCAAGGCCACCTATTCGGTCGGCTGGATCGATGCCACCGCCAAGGGATCCGCGTTGGGGCGTGGTATTTTGGAGGAAGGTGAAACTGGCGCGGGGCTGATCCCCAAGCCGAAAAAATCCAAATCGGTGCCGTTTAACGCGCCCGCATTCGCATTGTCCAAACCCATCGTGCGGCTGTTCAACCGGCTCTATTACGGGCGGGTTCCAAAATCCGGTCGCACCTCGGTTAAACCCATCAGCGAGTTCTTTTTCCCGCTGGATGCGATCCACAATTGGAACCGCCTTTATGGCAAACGCGGCTTTCACCAGTTTCAATGCGTGGTGCCGCTGGATCAAGCTGATGCCTTGCGCGAAATGCTCGAGAAAATTGCCAATTCAGGCATGGCCTCACCGCTGGCAGTTTTGAAACGCTTGGGGGCTGGGCGGGCTGGCTATATGTCATTCCCGATGGAGGGCTACACGTTGGCCGTCGATTTCCCCAACCGCGCTGGCACTGAGGCGCTGCTCAATATGTTGGAAGAAATGACACTGGTTGCGGGCGGACGGCTGTATCTGGCCAAGGATGCTTTGGTCAAAGGCACCCGCCTAAAACCTATGTATAAAGAGCACGCAAAATATGTAGCCGAGGTGGCCAAGGCCGATCCTGACGGGCATTTCATCACTGACATTATTCGCCGACTAGATCTGAGGAATGAGACATGAACGAGACTTGGATTATATTGGGCGCATCATCGTCGATGGCCAAAGCCTTTGCGCGCGCGGTGTCTAAACAGGGGCACGCTGTGCTGTTGGCGGGCCGCGATATGGACGATTTAAAACGCAGCGCCAACGATTGTGTGGCCTACGGGGCGCGCGTCAGTGAGGCGATAAAGTTCGATGCCCGCAAGCGCAGCACCTTCGCAGCGATCATCAAACGGGCCACCGCCGAGGACGGTCTGATCAATGTCGCGGTCTTTGTTGGCTCGATGCCGACCCAAGACGAGATTGACGCCAAGCCAAGCCTGATTGAAGGCACGCTGATCGACAATTTCAGCGGCCCTGCCGAATTTTTGCAAAGCATTGCACCAGAAATGGAAGCCCGCGAGGGCGGCTGTGTGGTCGGGGTTGGCTCGGTCGCTGGGGATCGGGGGCGGGTTGGGAATTATGTCTATGGCGCGGCCAAGGCCGGATTTGCCACCTACCTGTCGGGCCTGCGCAATCGATTGACCCGCGCTGGTGGCCACGTGGTGACGGTGAAGCCTGGGTTTGTCGACACTGGCATGACGTGGGGCATTGAAGGCATGTTTTTGGTGGCAACACCTGAAAAAGTAGCGGCAGATATTCTAAATGCTGTGGCCAAGAAAAAGAACGTGATCTACACGCCGTTTTTCTGGCGTTATATCATGCTGATTATTCGCTCTATCCCCGAGTTTATCTTTAAGAAGATGTCGATTTGATAATTTTGCATTTATCTCAATCATAGAACATCTGAATTTGCCGACCCTTATGGTGAATTCAGATGCAGCCTTATGTAAATTGATCTGATGTCTTAGGCGTTTGTTTGCCTGCGGCGCGGATATTTATAGAACAAAAATGCGGCTAGATCACACCGACATTTTTAAGCTGGCGAGGTCTGTTTCGGCAGGCTCAGCCACACTCTATATATAGCCGCGTTTTGAGCCGCCCCAGACCATCATACCAGTCTGGGTTTTGCCGGCGGCATATTTTCGGTTATAGCCCGAACCATTCTTGCCAAATCCCCGCCGAATAGAACAGCAGCGACAACATGATCATCAAAATACCGATGCCGCGTTTATCGGTCATAGCAAAGACGATCGGATCGTAATCCTGTTTGCCAAGATAGCCCAACCGCACCATGCGAATTAACCACCATGCCAACGGCAGCAGCGCCGCCCACAGCAGCCAGCGGGTTGGATAAAGTGCGGTCGCCTGTTCGCTAAAGCTATAGAGAAAGAACACCAGCAAGGCGCCAACCGCGCCAAGCCCCGCCACATTCAGCAGATCATCGCGGTCAGGGCGCCCATAGCCACGGCCCGGCAAACGGGCATCCGAAGTGGCCAACGTCAGCTCCGTTAACCGCTTTACACAACCCAGCGCAATGAACACTGGAAAGATAAACACCAGCATAAAGCCCGAGGCCACCACCCCGCTGGCCGCTGCCCCCGCCACCACGCGCAGTGTATAAAGGCTGGCCAAGGTCGCGATATCGACCCAGCGCATCCGTTTCAGGCGCAAGGAGTAGGCCAGCGACAGTATCATATAGACGACAACCACCAACAAGAACTCCGCCCCCAAATAGCTGCCGATGCCCAGCGCAACCGCGCCCAGCCCGAGGCTGGCAATCATACCAATCGGGATCGGCACCTTGCCCGCCGCAAACGGACGGTGGCGTTTTTTCGGGTGCAAACGATCCGCCTCAAGATCGAGCAGATCATTGACTATATATATAGACGAGGCCGCCGCGCTAAAGGCGATCATTCCCAGCAGCACCAGCATCAACATCGGCAAGCCAAAGTTATGCGCCGCGATCATCGGCAGCACCAACAAGATATTTTTGACCCATTGATGCGGGCGCAGGGCGCGGATCAGATCGCGCATTTTCCAGCCACCAGCATAGGTCGCCACCTGTTTACCAGCGGCGCTCAGCTCGCGGGCAATCGCCCGGTGTTTGCCAACAATCAGCGCGCCGTCGGCGTGCTCCCAAATCGCCAGGTCCACCGCCGCATTGCCCGCATAGTGAAATCCAGCCTCGCCATAGGCCTGCACCAAGGCCGCCGCTTTGGTGGTGCCGCTCATGTTCAGCGTGCCGTCAGAGGCAAACACCCGCGCACTTAAGCCGTGTTCCTGTGCCAGTCGCGTCACCAGCGCCTGATCCGAGGCCGAGGCCAACACCACGTCGCGCCCCGAGGCCCGCGTTTCATCTGCCAGCGCTTTCATGTCCGCATTCACCGGCAAAAGATCGGTGCGCAGATCGGCCACGTTAACCAACTCCTGCTTCAGGCGGGCCGGATGGCGGATGTGTTTGAACGCCACCTTTAGAGTGGCCAACGGGTTCTGCCCCAGCCCAGCCCAAAAACTTTCATACAGCATATCGGTGTTCAAAAAGGTGCCATCCACATCCAGCACCAGCGGTTTATTATCAGTCATTCGAAATCAGTCCTTTTACCGCGAACACACATCCATCAGTCACCAATTCTGGTGGCGTTAAGCACAGCCCGCGCGCCACGGTCCAGGCCGCCAACACTTTGGGCACATAAGCGCGGGTTTCAGCAAACGGCGGCACGCCTTGGTGTTTCTTGACCGCCCCCTCGCCCGCATTATAGCTGGCCAGCACCATCACGGGGTCATGGTCAAATTCTTTCATCAGCCAATCCAGATACGCCACACCACCTTTGATGTTTTGCGCAGCGATGCTGGCATCCGTGACCCCGAACCGTTTGGCCGTATCAGGCATCAACTGCATCAGCCCCGTCGCCCCGGCCGTGCTGACAGCCGTAGTTTTGCCAGCAGATTCAATACCGATCACCGCCAAAACCAAGGCGGGTGACACATCTGTGCCAATCGTCGCTTTCAAAATTTCGATGCCGTGGAGCTTGGCGATATCCTGCAAGTGCTGCAAGCGCGGTTTGGGAACCGCTTTGCCGGAAGGGGCCTTGTCCAAATAGAGAACCGCAGCGCGCAACCGGCCTGGGCCTGAATCTGCCAGCTTTGGTGACACCCCCATCCAGTACCACTCAAGCCCCGTCAAAACCGGCGTCTTATCTAAATCGTCAGCTTTAGCGGCATCCGGATTGGTCGCACCAGAATTAGGCTGGCTAGGAACAAACTGATCCGTTGGGCCGACCTGAACCTTGATCCGGTCGGTCGCGCCTTTATTTGGAACCCCGACCCGCTTGAAGGTAAAACTTGGATAGGGCGATGGCGTCTCGGCCATCCCCTGAACCGCAGCGCAAACTGCGGCGATCGCCATTGCTGATACGAACCGCCGCTTCATACAAATTCCTGCCCTGCCAGTCTTATCACTTAGTCTGCACCATTAACTATAAGGCTTCTCGCAAATATTCACCCGTAACACCAGTTTTTTGCACCGAATGCGGCCAAAACCGACAATATTTACCCTAAATAAACGATAAAAACAAAGTAATTTTTAAACTTAATACTTTTTATTAAGCATTTTCAATAAGTTAAGAGAATTATCGACGTGCCTTAACAATAGCTTAAAATTGAACCATATGCGCCCAATTCCTGCCCCAATCAACCGGCTATATATACCCATCCCGACGCGGATTGAGGGTCACAAGAGGCCGATCCAATGAAGTCTGCTTAGGAATGTGGAATGAGCGAAATACATATTAAGGAATACCAAAATGATCAAAAACTTTGCTGCAAACGAATCTGGCGCCGTAACCGTTGACTGGGTTGTTCTGACAGCCGCTATCGTTGGCCTCGGCTTGGCCGTGATGTCTGTTGTTTCCGACAACACCAAAACGTTGACCAACAAAATCGGCGACGGGCTGACTGGCATGACAATTTCGACAACTTTCTAAGCAGCTGAAATTGTTTCGCCCAAGCTGAAACAATGAAATGTTCAAAGCACGCGCCCAGAACCGGGCGTGTGCTTTTTTTCAATTCACCGCTCATATATAGGCCAAAACCGATATGAAAGTAGCCATAGAATCCCTATAGTACACCACATTCTGAACACAGTCCCACAGTATCATGAATGCTGAATAAGATGGTTAACACGTTTACAATAGGAGGTAAAAAATGCTCAGCATATTTACAAAGTTCGCCAAATCCGAATCCGGTGCAGTCACTGTTGACTGGGTCGTCTTAACCGCAGGCGTCGTGTTTCTCGGGCTTTCTGTTATCCTTTTGATCGGAGCGAAGACGGCCGACGCATCAGACAACCTTGGCCTGTTTATCGGTGAGCTGGAAATCGAACCCACATTCTAAAAACGTTAGGGCTTCAACGCTTTATGTCGAAATCAGCAACATTCCACAGAAAACTCGCGGTTTGTTCACCTTATTGCCGCATTTCACATGCATGTTAGCATTTAACGATTAATCAAGCCCCGAGGCCGTCGAGCGCAGAGGGCCAGTACGACGAGAGGATACATCATGCGTCTGATATTTGGATTGGTCCTGATTGCAGGTTTAGGATTGGCCGGGTTTGCGGTTTATATGGCCAAAGGGGTCATTGGCAGTTCACAGGCCAGAACCGCCGAACTTCAGGCGATTGCAGACAGCATCGTCGAAACGGTTCAGGTCTTTGTGGTAAAACGCAAAGTAAAATATGGTGAACACCTCGAGAAAGCCGGTGTACGCTTGATCTTTTGGCCAAAAAATTCACTTCCCGAAGGCGTATACACACACCCCCCACAAGACACCAAGGATGGCGAACCCGGCATCGCATTGTTCCCCAAAGACAGCGACAGACTACGGGCCGTTTTGCGCACAATGGAAGTAGACGAGCCGGTTCTGGCGCTAAAAGTCACCAAGCCCGGCCGCGATGCAGGCATCACCTCGCGCCTAACCCCTGGCATGCGGGCCTTTGCGATCAAAGTGGATGTCAGCAGTGGCGTATCGGGATTCTTGCGTCCAGGTGATCAGGTTGATATTTTCTGGACCGGCGTCCCGCCTAGCCACAATATCGACGAGGGCAGGGCTTCGACTGGAAATATAACCAAGCTTATTCAAACATCAGTGCGGTTGGTGGCCATTGACCAATCCGCCAATGACGATATCGGCGACACCAAAGTTGCGCGGACAGTCACGGTCGAAGTAACCCCACGTCAGGTTGCCTCCCTTGCTCAGGCCCAAGGCTCTGGCCGTTTATCACTGGCGCTGGTTGGCACCGGTGATGTCTTTGAAGTTGGGCCGATTGAAATCGACCAGAATGACCTATTGGGCATTGTTGCGCGCGATATTGTCGAGATAGAGCAGAAAGCATCCTGCACCATCAAAACCCGGCGTGGTGCTGAAGTGGTGATCATCGAAATCCCCTGCACCAATTAACTTTGAACGCAGATGACTAAAAAAGGCGGCCCCGATGTTGGGCCGCCTTTTTGCATTATAAAGTCTTGATTTCAGGCGGTGCGTTTCACTCAACCCATTCCCAAGGACGGGTGAATTCACCCAACAAATGCATCACGGCCTCTTCATCCACATCCCCGTGCTTGGAGATCTGCGCCACCAGCCCGCGATTTTTACTATCAACCACTCGCGTCACTTCGGCGTCATGCCCCGCCCCGCTCAGGGCCGCGTTATACACCCGCAGGATCGCCATTTTGCGCAAGTCAGGCTTGAAGATTTTGCCCACTGCGGTTTTAGGCAATTCGGGCAATATTTCTAAATATTTTGGGATCGCGGCGCGCTCATGCACATGCTTTTTGGCATAGGCCATCAATTCTTCAACGCTGGTATCCGCGCCCTCGACCAGCTCAACATAAACGCAAGGCAGCTCGCCCGCAAAACTGTCAGGCTGGCCAATCGCACCGGCAAAGCCAACAGCCGGATGCCCCGCCAAGGCCTCTTCAATATCGGCAGGATCAATATTATGCCCGCCGCGAATGATCAAATCCTTGTCACGGCCAGTGATCCACAAATACCCATCCGTATCAATCCGCCCCAAATCCCCCGTGCGCAGGTATTTTTCATCCGCAAACAGGCCGATATTTTTAGGCGCTTCAGTATAGGTTTTACCCGGCAGAACACCGGGGTTCGACACGCAGATTTCGCCGACAACATCAATCTCGCATTCATTGATAATACGGCCATCATCAGCACAGTTCAAAATTCTCACATCGGTATAGGGAAATGGCACCCCGACTGATCCGACTTTCTTTTCCCCATCCACCGGATTGATTGACACCAGACAGGTGGCCTCGGTCAGACCATAACCCTCGATCAAATTAACGCCAGTGGCTTTTTCAAACCGATTATACAGCTCGACAGGCAATGGCGCAGAGCCGGAAAAGGCAATTCTCAAACTGGACACATCTGCATCGATTGGCCGTTGCATCAATGCGGAAATCGCCGTTGGCACGATAATCACAAACGTTACCTTATAGCGCTCGATCAACTTCCAGAAATTGTCGAACACCCCCTCGCCGCGATAGCCCGACGGGGTCGGAAACACCACATGCGACCCCGATGCAATCACCGACATCAACACCACATGCACCGCAAAAACATGGAACAATGGCAACGGGCAGATCAGCACATCTTTTTCATCAAACAACAGCTTTTCACCCAACCAGCCGTTATAAATCATACCGGAATAGGTGTGTTGCGCAACTTTTGGCATTCCCGTGGTACCGCCAGTGTGGAAATAGGCAGCAATCCGGTCCGTTGTTGAATCCGCGAAATCAAGCGTGGCGTTCTGATGCGCCATTTCCTGAACAAAACTCACCACTTTTGCATTGTGAGTGAACGGGTTTTTCGGCCGGATCAGGCCTGCAATCCAGCGTTTGGGTGCCGGAACATAGCGCAGTAAATCCAACTCGACGATGGTTTCCACATTTGGCGCCAAGGCCGCCGCTTCTGCCGCTTTTTGCGCCACATCACTGCCGGGAATGCTTTTCAATGTCACCAAAACCTTGGCATTGGTTTCGCGCAGGATCGACGCAATCTGTTCTGCATCCATCAGCGGATTGATCGGGTTAACAATACCGGCAACCATGCCCCCCAGCAGCGTATAAATTGTTTCGTTGGCATTGGGCAACAGATAGGCAACCACATCGTCTTCGCCGACCCCCATGCCGCGAAACATGTTTGCGGCTTGGGTTACCTTGGTGTGCAGCATCCGCCACGTCAGGGTTTCGCCCTTGTCTTTCGGATCCGAAGTGATCTGGAAGCTCAACGCATTGCGCGCGCCGTGCGCCTCGGTGGTTCTGGTTAAAAATTCATACATGGTCTTGGGCAGATCATTATCTTCCCAAGCGCCCTCGTCCTCAATGGCTTTAACATCGGCCAATGTTGCGAAACGTGTCATAATCGTCCTCCCCTAGCTTGCACATTGGCAAGTTGTTTAGCCAAGAAAATGCGCGGAAAACCCGCTGTGCGCAAGCGTTTCAGTTGAAAATATTATTCCGCCGCCAGCCCATCGGTGAATTGCAACCGCGCAAGCCTTGCATATAAACCGCCTGCGGCCACCAATTCATCATGAGTGCCCTCCGCAATAATCTGGCCGTCTTCAAAAACCAGAATGCGGTCGGCTTTCTTCACCGTGGCCAACCGGTGCGCCACAATCAATGTGGTGCGATCTGCGGCCATCACTTCGACCGCTTGCTGCACCGCAAGCTCGCTTTCAGCATCCAACGCCGAGGTTGCCTCATCCAAAAGCAGGATCGGCGCATCGCGCAAAATCGCCCGAGCAATGGCAATTCTCTGTTTTTGACCGCCGGATAGCATCACGCCACGTTCACCAACGTATGTATCGTAACCCTCTGGTAAAGCTGATAAAAAATCATGCGCAGCGGCAGCGCGTGCCGCATCTTCAACTTCGGAATCACTCGCATCGGGGCGGCCAAAACGGATGTTCTCGCGCGCTGATGTGGCAAAAATCACAGGGTCTTGCGGCACCAGTGAGATGTTTTGCCGAAACGCACCGCGCTGCATATCCCGCAGGTCAATTCCGTCGATGCTGATGCTGCCTTGTTGCGGATCATAATAGCGCAACAGCAGCTGGATGATGGTGGATTTCCCAGCACCAGATGGACCAACCAAGGCCACAGTTTCACCGGCTGTGATCGAAATATTCGCCGCCTTTAGCGCCGTCTGACCGGGGCGTGCAGGGTAGGAAAACGTTACGTCAGAAAATTCGATTGCGCCTTTGGGATTGGCCGTCAGCACTTTTGGCGTGGCGGGATCGGTGACCGTATCCTCGGTGTGCAACAATTCGACCAAGCGCTCCGTCGCCCCTGCCGCCCGTTGTAACTCGCCCCAGATCTCCGACAAGGCTGCAACCGCACCGGACACCAGAATGGCGTAGATCAGGAATTGCACCAATTGGCCGGCGGTCATCACATCGGCTTGCACATCGCGCGCACCAATCCACAACACCCCGACAACCCCGGAAAATATAAGGAAAATGACGATCACGGTCATCACAGCACGGGTACCGATGCGCTTGCGCGCCGCAGCAAAGGCTTTCTCGGTGACCTCGTCAAATGCGTTGGTGATGGCGCGTTCCTGTGTGAAGGCCTGCACGGTTTGCACCGACGTCAACGCCTCGGAAGCCGAGCCAGAACTGGCCGCGATCCAGTCCTGATTTTCACGGCTAAGCTTGCGCAACCGCCGCCCCAAAACGATAATCGGCACCACCACGGCGGGCACGATCAACAGCACCAGACCAGTCAGCTTGGCGCTGGTGTACAACATCAACGCCATGCCGCCAAAGAACAGCAACACATTGCGCAACGCCACCGACACCGAAGAGCCAATCACCGATTGGATCACCGTGGTGTCCGTGGTGATCCGCGACAAGATTTCCCCGGTCATGATCCGTTCGTAAAACGCGGGGCTTAAGGTAATCACCCGCTCAAAAACCGCCTTGCGAATATCCGCAACCACCCGCTCACCAAGTCGCGTGACCAGATAATACCGCAAGCCAGTGCCCACCGCCAACGCCGCCGCAATCGCCAATGCCGCGCCAAAATATTGATCCAGCAAGGCCGCGTTATCTTCGGCGAAGCCGTCAACCACGCGGCGCACCGCCAGTGGCAAGATCAATGAAATCGTCGCCGTAAAAATCAACGCCAACCCTGACAGGATCACCATATGTTTATAGGGATGCAAAAACGGAATCAGGCCAGACAAGGCGCCAACCTGTTTTGATTTCTCGCGATCTTCCATTTCAGGGGTGCTATTGCGCGCCATTTAGTCCATTCCTCTTCGCCTTAATTTCTTGCGTCATAATGGTTTGGGCGACGCGCAACAAGCGGTGGATGGTCACAGGCAGAACATTTGGCAAAAGCTGTGGGATTTCTGGAGCGGGTAGCGGGAATCGAACCCGCGCCTTAAGTTTGGAAAACTCGTATGATACCATTTCACCATACCCGCCAACAGAAATTTGTGTCTATTTCAATGCCGCGAGATGGTCAAGCAAGCGTGCGGATTTATCTTAGGATCAGCTTCGATCAATCCTGCAAAAGGCGCACCCCTTCAGATGCGCCTCTCATTACCATATGCGTGGGTTTATTTCTGCGTGATGCGCCCATCCAGATAAGCGGTATAGCCACCTTGAGTCGCCATATAATCGGCCATCACATCGGCCAGATTAGGGCCAAAATCATAGACATTTTCGGCATCTTTCGCGAACATTTTGTAGCCATCACCACCGCCACGCACGTAATTGTTGGTCACAACCCCGTATGTTTTGGCCGGATCAAGCGCCACCCATGCGTCACCATCGGCCACCATCACCTCAATGATGCGGCCCTCATTCGGGGCAATGCTTTGATCCCAAGTGAACTTGATCCCCGCAACTTGTGGGAACCGCCCCTTGACCTCTTCGACCTGGCTAACACCATTTTCAAGCGCCGCAAGTACACCGGCGCCGGAAATTTCAAAGGTCGCCAGCGTGTTCTGGAACGGCAGCACGCCCAGCACTTCGCCCATCGTCACCTGACCGGCATCAATCGAGGCGCGAATACCGCCCGAATTTGCAATCGCAATGCTGATGCCTTGGTCCTTAACGCGCTCCAGCATCGCATCGGCGACCAGATTGCCCATCTCACATTCTTTGGTGCGGCAATTGTCGCGATTTCCGTCAATCACAGTCGCGGAATCTGCCACCACACGCTGGCGGATTTCTTCCAGTGGTACGGCCAATTTGCCAATCCGCGCCTTGGTTTCAGCATCCTCAGCCACATCAGCATTCATTGAAATCGGCTCGCCAACGGCCTCAGTGATGTTGCCTTCGTCATCAAACGTGACATTCAACTCACCCAGAAATTTGCCAAACGCATAGGCCTGTACGATCGCCGTATTGCCCACCATGGTCGGATATGGGCCCTTGGCACGATCCGAAGTATTGGACAAAAACGTATTGGAATGCCCGCCAACAATCACGTCAACACCCGTGGTTTCAGCGGCGACTTTTTGGTCAACCACATAGCCCGAGTGCGACAAAACGATGATCTTGTTCACGCCTGCTGCGGTCAATTTATCAACCTCGGCCTGCACCGCGCCAACCGGATCGGTGAAGATCACATTCGCACCGGGGCTTGCCAACTCATCGGTGTCTTGTGGCGTTAAACCGATCAGGCCCAGCCTCTCGCCGCCACGCTCAATCACCACAGATTTGGCCAGTTTGCCCGCCAACAGTGGCTCACCGGAATAATCAGCATTCGACATCAACACAGGGAAATTCAGCGCATCCATAAAGCCGCGCAACACTTCTGGTCCATCATCAAATTCATGGTTGCCGACGGTCATCGCGTCATAGCCCATTTTGTTCATCATTTCGGCGGCAACTTTGCCCTTATAGTAGGTGTAAAACAGCGAGCCTTGGAATTGGTCGCCGCCATCCACCAAAATACTGTTGTTGCTGCGCGCCCGTGCCGCTGCAATCGCGGTCACCAAACGGGCCGAGCCGCCAAAACATTTGCCCTCAAGGTTCTTTTCCTCGGAACAACCCGAATCATATTTGCTGATCGGCTCGAAGCGAGAGTGAAAATCATTGGTGTGCAAAATGGTCAGCGAATAGTCCGCCATTGCCATTCCGGCCCCAAAGGTTAAGGCCGCAGCCGCCACTGTTGTTTTCAAAACTTTACGCATAAACATCGAAAATCCCCTACTGGATCGATTGAATCATAGGCTATCGTGTCAATGTAACGACCAAGAGTCAAAGCCTTGACGATTATGTTTTAACGCGGCATGTCACGGGTATGCAGATTTACAAAATTTTCCTCGGACCCGAATGGGCCGACCTTGATGCCAACGGCGAAACGCTGGGCGCACCGATTGATCTGGCCGATGGCTACATCCATTTTTCCACCGCTGCACAAGCCGCTGAAACCGCCGCCAAATATTTTTCCGGTGTTGATGGGTTGATGCTGGTCGCCTTTGAAACCGATCAGTTGGGCGAGGCGATCAAATGGGAGCCATCACGCAGCGGCGATCTATTTCCACATCTGTACCGCCCGCTTTTACGCTCCGAAGCGCTCTGGGCAAAGCCCCTGCCCTACGGGAATGGCGCGCATATTTTCCCCGCGGAAATGACATGACCCCACTTGAGCGCCTTGGCATTGCTGCCCTGCACCGCCTTGATCCCGAGCGCGCCCACGCGCTATCCCTAAAGGCCCTAAACTGCGGCTTGGTGCCCCTGCCCGGCCCGTTCAGCACGCCGCGTTTGCAAACTAAAATCGCCGGACTGCAACTGCCAAACCCCGTTGGTCTGGCCGCTGGCTACGATAAAAACGCCACCGCCTTGGCCCCGCTGGCCCGCGCCGGTTTTGGCTTCCTTGAGGTCGGCGCCGCCACCCCGCGCCCCCAAGTGGGCAATGCAAAACCACGGCTGTTTCGCCTGACCAAAGACGCCGCCGTGATCAACCGTTTCGGCTTTAACAACGAGGGGATGGAGGCAATTGCCACCCGCCTTGCCAACCGCCCAAAAGACGCCGTGATCGGCCTCAATCTCGGAGCCAACAAAGACAGCCAAGACCGCGCCGCCGACTTTGCAACCGTGCTGGCCCATTGCGGCCCGCATCTGGATTTCGCCACCGTCAACGTCTCGTCCCCAAACACCGAAAAACTGCGCGACCTGCAAGGCAAAGCCGCCCTGACCGCGCTGCTGAACGGCGTCATGGAAACCCGCGCCGCGCTCGCTCGCCCGATCCCGATTTTCCTGAAAATCTCACCAGATTTGACCGAAACCGAGCTGGCAGACCTCGCCGAAGTCGCCCTCGCCACCGGCATTCATGCGATCATCACCACCAACACCACCCTGTCGCGCGACGGCCTAACCAGCCAACATCGCGGTGAAATGGGCGGCCTATCTGGCGCGCCACTGTTTGAAAAATCCACCCGCATCCTTGCCCAACTCAGCGCACTAACGAACGGTAAAATCCCACTGATCGGCGTCGGTGGCATTGGCTCGACTGAGCAAGCCTACACCAAAATCTGCGCCGGTGCCTCCGCCGTGCAGCTCTACTCCGCGATGATCTATCAAGGGCTGTCACTGGTCAGCGAGATCACCAAAGGGCTCGATGAATTGCTGGCCCGCGATGGCCATGCCAATATTGCCGACGCGGTTGGCAGCAAACAAAAGGACTGGCTATGATCACGATCTGGCACAACCCGCGCTGCTCAAAATCCCGCGCCACGCTGGCATTGATTGAGGGCGCAGGCCTCACCCCAACAATTCGCCTCTATCAAGAAGACGCACCAACAGCCGACGAAATCCGCGCCGTACTTACCCTGCTCAACATCCCCGCCGCAAAACTGATCCGCAGCGGCGAAGCCCTCTACAAAGAGCTGAACCTCAAAACCGCCAACGACGAAACCTTGATCAAAGCCATGGCCAAGCACCCCAAACTGATCGAGCGCCCCGTGGTCCTCACCAACACCAAAGCCGCATTGGGCCGCCCACCAGAATCCGTGCTCGACATCCTTTAGGCTTCTTTTTCGCTCAAATATCCGCGCCGCAGGCATCCGCCCGCGCTTCCAACGCCGGATAGCGCACCGCCAGTGTCACCCCACGCGCCACGAACGAAATCAGCAACGCAATCCACAGCCCGTGGTTGCCATACATCGGCATCAAAACTGCCACGGCCCCCGCATAAACGACAAACGATACCGCCATCATATTACGCATATCGCGCGATCGCGTTGCGCCAATGAATATCCCGTCCAGCATCCACGCTGCCAGGCCCAATATCGGCGCAAAGATCATATAGATCAGATAGAGCCGTGCCTCGGCGCGCACCACGTCAGAGGTGGTCATCACATCAATAATCACCCCGCCAAACGCCCAGAAAACCACCGTCAGACCCAGCACAAAAACCAGCCCCCAACCGCTGGTCAACAACGCGCCGCGCCGCAATGCACGTCGGTTGCGCGCCCCCACGGCTTGACCAACCAAGGCTTCCGCCGCAAACGCAAATCCGTCCAATGCATAAGCGGTGATTTCAAGAAATTGCAGCAAGATTTGATTGGCCGCCAGACGCACATCGCCAAAACCTGCACCAAAGAACAGAAACGAAATGAACATCGCCTGCAAAAACAGCGAGCGGATCAAAATATCTACGTTCACAAGCGCCATCTGCGTCAGGCGCGCCCGATCAAACACCACCAGCCAATTACACCACAGTCGCCCGACAAACGCAGACCGGCACAGCCATAAGCCCAGCGCAAGCCCGCTCCACTCAGCAAGAAAGGTGGCAAACGCCACACCTTCGACACCCCAACCCAGCCCCAGCACAAACCACAAATCCAAGCCGATGTTCATCCCGTTCATCCACAACAGCAACACCAGCACTGCCCGCGTCCGTTCTTGTGCAATCAGCCAACCACTGATCCCGTATAAGGCCACCGCTGCGGGGGCCGAATAAATCCGGACGCGCATATATTCTTTGGCCATCCCCTCAACCTCGGCGGATGCAGGCGAGACCTGAAACGCCGCCCAAAACAGCGGCAACTGCAAGGCGATCATACACAGCCCCGCGGCAAAGCCGATCATCAAGGCTCGCACCAACAGCGCCACAACTTCGGCCTGATCACCCGCCCCATACGCCTGTGCCGTCATGCCAGTGGTGCCCATTCGCAGAAAACCGAACAGCCAATAGAACGCGCTTAGAATAACCGCGCCGATCCCGACCGCACCGATTGGAGCCGCCAACCCCAACTGCCCAACAACACCGGTATCGACCGCACCAAGAATCGGCACCGTAACGTTTGCCAGCACAATCGGGATCGCAATCTTTAGAACACGAGAGTGGCTTAGGTTGCTCACAACATCAGTCATCCTTTTGAGGCATCAGGAAATGCCCCGTGGCCTGCGCGAACAGACGTTGCCGATTGTCCTGCCACGCCTCGACATGCACCGAAGCATAGCGCCGCCCCGAACGCGTAACCCGCGCCCGCGCATAGGCATCACGCGGCAGCCCCGTGCGCAGGTAATCGACCGTCATATCAATGGTTTTTGGTAGTCTCGGCAGCGCCACATCCGCTGCCATTTCACCGCTTTCAATATCGTTCCACAGCATTTGCCAGCTCAGGCCAATCACCGCAGTGATTTCCAAAAATGCCGCGGTTACGCCGCCGTGGATCGCCGGCAGCATCTGGTTGCCAATCAGCTTTTCACTAAACGGTAAAATCGCGGTCAGCTCGTCACCGCGACGGTCAAACGTCACCCCCAGAAAACTGATATATGGCACCCCTTGGACCAAAGTTTTCAGCGCCGCATCGCGCCGTTGCTTCACCACTTGCACAGGTTCAGGACGTTTTTGATCCATCATTTTGCCTCTTTTTCACGTTGAATGGTAAAGGTGCCAGTCGCGGTGGCAACCGGGCGCGAGGTGTCATCATCCGTCGCCGTGGCCCGCACAAAAGCCACCGAACGCGTCACATGATAACAATGTGCGCGCGCCGTGATCCGCTGCCCCGGGGTGGCTGGACGCATGTAATCAATCCGCAAATCCAGTGTGGCCGTGCCCAAGGAGCCGGTCGGATGGCACATCACCGCCGCCCCGCTACTGGTGTCCATCAAGGCTGAAACCGCGCCGCCCGAAATCACACCGGTTTCAGGATCGCCAATGAAGCGCTTCGTCATACGCCATCGAAATCTCGGCGTGGCCATCCCCGACCTCGCCCATTTCCATGCCCAGCGCTTGAAAATGTGGCATCGCAGAAAAGACTTGTCGAATAAGTGCAACTTTTGAATCTGGCATTCGGATGTATCCAATCTTGTGTTCCCCCTCAGTTATGGCCCATGCCAAACCGTCCGCAAGTGATATTTACTGCAGTTAAGAATGGCTCGCAACTGCAAGAAGCCCGTCACCCGCATCCGGCGTTCAACAACAGCGCCGCCTAAAATCAGTGTGAAATTCAAACACCCAACTGCAGAGCACCAGGATATGCAACGGCAATTGCAACACAGCCCCATTGCGGGTAGCTTTCTTATAAACAGTATGAAAGCCCGCCCGATGCCTGATCAACCGCTCACCTTCAAAGAAATGTGCGCCCGCTTTGAGGTCACACCGCGCACCTTGCGCTATTACGAATATATCGAGCTGCTGACACCGGACAAAAACGGGCGCACCCGCAGCTACGCGGCCCGCGAAGTGGCGCGTATGGTGCTGATCTTGCGGGGCCGCCGGTTTGGCTTCTCGCTTGAAGGTATTCGGCAGTGGTTGGAAATTTATGAGCAAAAAGGCGACAAAGCCCAGCTCGAGGTTTGGGTGGAAATGGCAGACCAACAATTGAACGCATTAAAAGAGCAACGCCAGCAGCTCGACGAATCGATTTCAGATCTGCAAAAATTACGCAATGAAGCTGCGGACACATTGCTGCCCACGCATTAAACGGCCGATACCGTCGTTTGGCCGGACATGCAGAGCCAAACCACGGTAATTATCTTTCGTTTGCCCCCACGTCATTTTGCGTGACGTTTCGTCAGCACGATTATGACGCCACGTTACGTTTACCTTTGCGTCAAGCATGGTTGTATGGTGAGCCAACACACCGCATGCCCTCAAACAGAATTTATTCAAAGTTTGTGATGTAAAATGAGGGTTATGATATGAAAGATGAAGAACAAATGACCATTCGGGAAATGTGCGAGCACTTCAATGTGACGGCCCGCACATTACGTTTTTACGAAACCAAAGAGCTGCTTTCGCCCCTGCGCGAAGGCCAAAAACGCCTGTATACAAACCGCGACCGTGTCAGGCTCAAACTAATCCTTCGCGGCAAGCGGTTTGGCTTTGATCTGGAAAAAATCCGTCAGATCCTAAATCTCTACGATATGGGCGATGCCGGACAAGCACAGTTGGCCGCCTCGGTCAAAGTGGCCAAGGAACGGTTTAACGAACTGACAGGCCAACGAGATGAACTAAAACTGGCCCTAAAAGAGTTGGCCAGTCTGATTGAATGGGGCGAGCACAAAATTCAATCACAAGCCGCCGCCACACCAAACGCCGCCTAAGTCACACCAAATCCGGAGAACTGCCACATGCCGAGCTACACCGCACCCGTTAAAGATTTCCAATTCATTTTGCATGATGTGTTGGGTGTCAGCACCAAGGACATCCCGGGCTATGACGAGCTGGAGGCCGATTTTACCGCCGCCGTTCTGGAAGAAGCCGGCAAGGTGGCCAGTGATGTTGTGGCCCCACTTAATGCGTCGGGGGATCGTGAGGGATGCAAGTTTGAGAACGGAAAAGTCACCACGCCCAAGGGATTTAAGGAAGCCTTTGACATCGTCAGAGAGGGCGGCTGGACCGGGCTTGATTGTGATACAAAATATGGTGGCCAAAATATGCCATCCGTTCTGGGCACCGCGGTTGGTGAAATCTTCTCGGGCGCCAATCAGGCATTCACCATGTATCAGGGGCTGACCCACGGGGCCTATTCCGCCATCCACGCCCATGGCACTGATGAGCAAAAAGCCAAATTCCTGCCCAAAATGGTGAGCTGTGAATGGACTGGCACCATGAACCTGACGGAATCCCATTGCGGCACCGATCTGGGCCTGATGCGCACCAAGGCCGACCCGCAATCTGACGGCAGCTATAAAATCACTGGCGAGAAAATCTTTATCTCGGCGGGCGACCATGACCTGTCTGACAACACCATCCATCTGGTGCTGGCCAAAATCGCCGGCGGGCCGGACGGCATCAAAGGTGTGTCGCTGTTCATCGTGCCGAAATATATCGTTAATGATGACGGATCACTTGGCGACGCCAACGGCGTGTCGGTTGGCAGCATCGAGGAAAAGATGGGGATCCACGCCAATTCCACCTGCGTGATGCTCTATAATGACTCGGTCGGTTACCTGCTGGGCGACGAGCACAAAGGCATGCGCGCCATGTTCACAATGATGAACGAAGCCCGCGTCGGCGTTGGCATGCAAGGGCTGGCCCAAGCCGAAGCCGCCTATCAAAACGCGGTGATCTACGCAAAAGACCGTTTGCAAGGGCGCGATGTGACCGGCGTGAAAAACCCCAATGGCCCTGCTGATCCGATCATTGTGCACCCAGATGTGCGCCGCAATTTGATGGATCAGAAAAGCTTTATTGAGGGCGGTCGCGCCTTTATGCTCTGGTGCGCCAGCCTGCTGGATCAAGCCCACCGCAACGACGACAAAGACGCCGACGGGCTGGTTTCACTGATGACACCGGTTGTGAAAGGGTTCCTGACCGACCGCGGTTTTGACATGACTGTGCAGGCCCAACAAGTGTTCGGCGGACATGGCTATATTGAAGAACACGGCATGAGCCAGTTCGTGCGCGATGCCCGTATCACCCAGATTTACGAGGGGGCCAACGGGGTTCAAGCGCTGGATCTGGTGGGGCGCAAACTGGCGATTGATGGTGGCAAACACGTGATGGCCTTCTTTGACGAAGTTAAAACCTTCCTCAAGGAAAATGCAGATGATGAGGCGCTAAAAGCCGACTTCCTTGATCCTCTGAAACAGGCCAGCAAAGACCTGCAGGCGGCGGCGATGTATTTCATGCAACACGGCATGAGCAACCCGAACCATGCGCTGGCAGGCTCCAATGATTTCATGCACTTGTTCGGCCATACATGCTTGGGGCTGATGTGGGCGCGGATGGCAAAAGCCGCCAATACCGCACTGGCATCGGGCGCATCAGACACCGCATTCTACGAAACAAAACTGACCACGGGACGCTACTACATGGCCCGTCAACTGCCCGCCACCGGCATGCACCTTGCGCGGATTGAAAGCGGTTCTGACACGGTAATGGCCCTCGACGCGGAAGCGTTCTAAACTAGTAAAAATGCTCCAAGGAAGGAGCGCTCACAGACGGGGGCATTCGCATATGGAATGCCCCCGCATAAAATTCAGGGAGAAGAAATGCCCAAACGCCTGCGCCTAACCCGCCGATTTCCGGTTGCCATGACCGAAGATGGCTATCGCCGCTTGAAACGCTTCTCCAAAGAGGCCGGATTGGATGAGGGCGAGGCGCTGTCCTTTTTGTTTGAAAATTTCACCAGCGTGATCAACGGGGACAACCTGACCCACCGCCTGCGCCTGTTCAACTCCGAACTGGAGGCCCGTAAACGGTGATGTTTTTTGCGGGGGAAATGCTGGATTGCCTCCGGCAGAGGTATTTAAGGCAAGAAGAAGGGGCAAAAGCATCAGCCCCGCGTCGACCAGCACATATGGCAGGGCGCTGCGAGGCCTTCTCCTTGCACGATCATCGGCTCCTCAGCCTGTACCGTAAAACCACTCTAGGCTCATTAACCTTAACGCCCCCTTACCGGCCCCTTTCTTCTTGCTTCAAATACCTTGGGGGTCTGGGGGTGAAGCCCCCAGTTGGGCCAGTAGGGCAAACACTGAAAGGCCTGATATGACCATCAAACTTCATTGTTTTGGCGAAAGCGGCAACGCCTATAAAGCCGCTCTTGCGTTAGAGTTTTCAGGGCTGGACTGGGAGCCGGTTTACGTCGACTTTTTCGGCGGTGCCGCCCGCAGCCCCGAGTTTCGCGCCCTCAATGTGATGGGCGAAGCGCCTGCGATGGTGGATGGCGACCTAACTTTGACCCAATCTGGCGCTATTCAAGATTACGTCGTCGAAAAGTCCGGCAAGCTCGGCGGCAAAGACAGCACCGAGAACCGCGAAATTCTGCGCTGGATCCTGTGGGACAACCACAAGCTTTCCTCGCAAGCCGGTCTGACCCGTTTTCTGATCCATTTCCTGCCCAAAGACAAACAACCACAAGGCGTGATCCAGTTCAATCAGGCCCGCCTTAAGGCCGTTTACGCCACTCTTAACACCCACCTTACGGACCGCGACTGGGTTGTTGGCCATCAGATGACCATCGCGGATCTATCCTGTTGCGGCTATCTTTATTACCCCGAAGATTTCGGGTTTGATCGCACTGAATGGCCCCATATCGACGCTTGGCTCAGCCGCATCAGCGACACGCCAGGCTGGAAAGCACCCTATGACCTCATGCCCGGCAGCCCCGCTGATCGTGCATAAATAAAAGGATATTATAATGATCGAAGCTTATATTTACGACGCTGTGCGCTCGCCCCGTGGCAAGGGCCGCAAGGATGGCTCATTGCACGAAGTCACCGCCGTGCGCCTGTCCGCGCAAATCCTGAATGCGATCAAAAACCGCAATGGTCTTGAGGGTCACGCCGTTGAGGATGTGATTTGGGGTAATGTCACCCAAGTTAAAGAACAAGGCGGCTGTTTGGCCCGCACCGCAGTTTTGGCCTCGGAGCTTGATCAAAGCATCCCAGGCCTTGCCATCAACCGGTTTTGTGCCTCGGGTATGGAGGCCGTCAATTTGGCCGCCAATCAGATCAAAGGCGGTGCGGGTGATGCCTATATCGCCGGTGGCGTAGAAATGATGGGCCGTGTTGCGATGGGCAGTGATGGCGCGGCAATTGCCGTTGATCCAACCGTCGCCATGGGCACGTATTTCATCCCCCAAGGCATCTCGGCCGATCTGATCGCCACCGAATATGGCTTCACCCGCGAGCAAGCTGACGCGCTGGCCGTTGAGAGCCAGATCCGCGCCAAAGCCGCGTGGAATGACAACCGGTTTGTCAAATCCATCATCCCGATTGTCGATCAAAACGGCCTGCCAATTCTGGACACTGATGAGTACATGCGCCCCGGCACCACCACCGATGCGCTGGGTGCGCTGAAGGCCAGTTTCAAGGATATGGGCGAAATGATGCCCGGCTTTGATAAGGTCGCAATCATGCGATACCCGCATCTGGAACGCATCAACCACATCCACCACGCGGGCAACTCGTCCGGCATCGTTGATGGCGCGGCTGCGATCCTGATTGGCAACAAAGAGTTCGGTATTCGCCACGGTCTTAAGCCTCGCGCCCGCATTCGCGCCACTGCCAAAATCGGCACAGAGCCCACCATTATGCTGACAGGCCCCGTGCCGGTGACGCATAAAATCCTCGCCGATCATGGCATGGCAATTTCTGATATTGATCTGTTTGAGGTCAATGAGGCATTCGCCGCAGTCGTCATGCGCTTCCAACAAGCGTTTGATGTCGATCCGGCGCTGGTTAACGTCAACGGCGGCTCAATCGCGATGGGCCACCCACTGGGCGCGACTGGCGCGATCAT
The DNA here is from genome assembly GCA_001321835.1 of Marinosulfonomonas sp. PRT-SC04. Next base: position 3,157 of record JPUR01000242.1, on the reverse strand, counting down.
CATCGGCACCTTGCTGGATGAGCTTGAACGCAGCGACAAAGAGGTTGGCCTCGCCACCCTGTGCATCGCGTCCGGCATGGGTGCAGCAACGATTATCGAACGCGTCTAATGCCGATCATCAAAATCAACGAGCTACCGCTGATCAAAGGCACCGATAACGTCGGCTACCCTGCCCCGCATGACAAAGGCTGCGGCAACTATGAAGCCACAGCACTGGGTAAGGCGGCTGGCCTAACCCAGTTCGGCGCCTACATAGAAAAACTGCTGCCCGGCGGCATGTCATCACAACGCCACTGGCATGAAAATGAGGACGAGTTCATCTACATGCTAAGCGGAGAACTGGTGCTCGTTGAAAATGATGGCGAACACATCGTAACCGAGGGCATGGCGGTAGGCTGGAAGGCCGGCGATGCCAATGCCCACCACCTGATCAACCGCAGCGACGCGCCTGCGACCTATCTGATCGTCGGCACCCGCGCTGACAGTGACATCTGTCACTACCCCGACATTGACCTACACTATTCCCGCCAAAATGGGGAACGCCAGTTCACCCACAAAGACGGCAGCCCTTATGAAGAGGACCAAACCACATGAGCGATTTTACATACGCAGTTGACGCTGATGGCGTCGCCACCATCACATGGGACACCATCGGTAAATCCATGAACGTGATGAGCCTGCAAGCGTTCCGGGATCTGGACGCCCACATCGACACAGCGCTGGCCGATGACGGCGTCAAAGGCGTGATCATCACCTCGGGCAAAGAGGGATCATTCGCGGGCGGCATGGATCTGAACGTGATCGCAAAGATGAAAACCGACGCCGGTGACAACCCCGCCAAAGGGCTGTTTGAGGGCGTCATGGGCATGCACGCTATTTTGCGCAAAATTGAGCGCGCGGGCATGGACCCAAAGACCAACAAAGGCGGCAAGCCAATCGTTGCGGCCCTGCAAGGCACAGCGCTTGGTATCGGGTTGGAAGTGCCGCTGGCCTGTCACCGGATTTTTGCAGCCGACAACCCCAAAGCCAAAATCGGCCTGCCTGAAATTATGATCGGCATTTTCCCCGGTGCGGGCGGCACCACGCGACTGGTGCGCAAAATGGGCGCGATGGCGGCCAGCCCGCTGTTGCTGCAAGGTAAGATGAACAGCCCCAAAGCCGCCAAAGCTGCTGGCGTGATTGACGAGGTGGTTCCGGCTGAAGAGCTGCTGGCGCGGGCCAAGGAATGGGTGCTGAACGCAACGGATGCCGACATCCTGAAACCATGGGATGCCAAGGGCTATAAAATGCCCGGCGGCGCACCGTATCACCCAGCGGGTTTCATGACCTTTGTAGGGGCTTCGGCCATGGTTAACGGCAGCACCCAAGGTGTTTATCCTGCCGCCAAAGCGCTGATGTCCGCGGTCTATGAGGGGGCGTTGGTGCCGTTTGACACCGCCATTAAAATCGAGGCACGCTGGTTCACCAATGTGCTGATGAACCCATCGTCATCCGCGATGATCCGCAGCCTGTTCATCAACAAGGAAGCGCTGGAAAAAGGCGCGAACCGCCCAGATGTGCCGCCACAAACCGTCAAAAAAATCGGCATCATGGGGGCTGGTATGATGGGGGCTGGCATCGCGATTGTATCGGCGATGGCAGGCATCAAAGTGGTGCTGATTGATCAGAAACAAGAGAGCGCTGACAAGGGCAAAGCCTATGTCGAAAACTATCTGGATGCGGGCATCAAGCGCAAGAAAACCACACCTGAGAAGAAAGAGGCCGTGATGGCCCTGATCACCGCCACCACCGATTACGCGGCGCTTGCGGATGCTGATCTGATCGTGGAAGCGGTGTTTGAAGACATGGCCGTCAAAGCCGAAGTCACCAAAAACGTCGAGGCCGTGGTGAATGAGGATTGCATCTTTGCCACCAACACCTCGACCCTGCCGATCACTGAATTGGCCAAGGCGTCCAAGCGGCCCGAGCAATTCATCGGCATCCACTTTTTCTCGCCAGTTGAGAAAATGATGCTGGTGGAAATCATCAAAGGCAAGAAAACCGGCGATCTGGCGGTGGCAAAATCGCTCGATTTTGTGCGCCAAATCCGCAAAACTCCGATTGTGGTCAATGACGCGCGCTTCTTCTACGCCAACCGCTGCATCATCCCCTACATCAACGAGGGCATCCGCATGGTTGCCGAAGGGGTTGCGCCAGCCTTGATCGAGAACGCCGCGAAATTGGTCGGCATGCCGCTGGGTCCATTGCAACTGGTCGATGAAACTTCAATCGATCTGGGCGTCAAAATCGCCATCGCCACTAAGGCGGCAATGGGCGATGCCTATCCCGACAGCGTGGTAGACGAGGTGCTGTTTTGGATGGCAGATGCAGGTCGTTTGGGCCGCAAATCCGCCTCGGGTTTCTACGCCTATGATGAAAAAGGCAAACGCAGCGGATTGTGGGACGGTTTGGCCGCCCAATATCCAGTGTCAGACACCCAACCTGACGTCACCGAAGTACAGAACCGTTTGTTGATGGCGCAAGTGCTGGAAGCGGTGCGCGCCTTGGATGAGGGCGTGCTGGAAGACATCCGCGAAGGCGATGTTGGCGCGATCCTTGGCTGGGGTTTTGCACCGTGGTCCGGTGGGCCGTTCAGCTGGCTGGATATCCTTGGAGCAGGCAAAGCGGTCGAGATTTGCGACGGTTTGACCAAGACTTATGGCGCGCGTTTTAGCACCCCAGATCTGCTGCGCGAAATGGCCGACAAGGGCGAAAACTTCTACGGGCGTTATGGCCCTGACGCCAAAGTCGCTTAAGCACACGGCGAACCATAAATCAGCAAAGACCCGCCATCGATGATGCTGCGGGTCTTTTTCATTGACGGTTAAGGCGTGAACCCAGACGCCCTATGCGGCAAATGTGAATTCGGCGGTCGTCGAGGTTGTTGAAATGTCGTTTTCTTGTGCCATCCGCGTCACCAACGCATGGGCATCACGCATTGGCAGCGTCTCGTAAATGGCGTTTCTATGGCTCCGGTCCAGCAAGGAATTTTGCGCCGTAGAGGGGCAATGAAACAGCACACCCGTGCAGGAGAATACAATCTGTTCCTCATCGAAATGCAATGTGTGGTGGTTTCAACAGGTGGACGCAACACTTTAATCTTTAGGAAAAGATGGAG
>JPUR01000241.1 GCA_001321835.1 Marinosulfonomonas sp. PRT-SC04 | reverse complement strand
ACGCGAATTTCCAGAGTTGCGCAAACGCTATTGGGGTCAGCGGTTTTGGGCGCGGCATAAAAAACCTGATTATGCGATTGTGACAATATCTCTGAAGGCGCACGGCCAAACACCGGGCGATGCAACTGCGGATCAGATGCGCCTGATGGCGGATGTGGCAGAGCAATTTTCCCATGATGAATTGCGCATTAGTCACGAGCAAAATGTGATCCTGCCGCATGTTCATAAAAGCCATCTGCCGGCGGTTCACGCGCGTTTGAAGCAGGTCGGATTGGCGACTGCCAACATCGGGCTGATTTCCGATATTATTGCCTGCCCTGGCATGGATTATTGCGCGCTGGCCACGGCCCGTTCGATCCCGGTGGCGCAGCAAATTGCCATCCGTTTCGATGAGCTGAAGCTGGAGCATGACATCGGACCGCTGAAGATCAAGATCTCCGGTTGCATCAATGCCTGTGGGCATCATCACGTCGGTCATATCGGCATTTTGGGGCTGGATCGGGCCGGTGTTGAAAACTATCAAATCACGCTGGGCGGTGATGGCACAGAAACCACCACAATCGGCGAACGGGCGGGGCGTGGATTTTCGTATGACGAAATTTTGCCTGCCATCGAGCGGCTGGTTCTGGGCTATCTTGAGCTGAGAAATGATGCTAGCGAGACCTTCCTTGAAGCCTATCGTCGCCTTGGTGCGGCCCCCTTTAAGGCGGTGTTATATCCAGAAAGGCGTGAGAAAAATGCAGCATGAGGTTGATTTTTTGACGGTGAAAGAACAGGTTGCTGCCCTGAACTATCAGGCGCGCCATTTTGAACCGGTACAGGTTTTGGAACTGGCCGTTGAGCGGAGCATTCAGGGCCGAATTGTGCTGGTGTCATCTTTTGGGGCGGAGTCGGTTGTGTTGCTGCACATGGTATCGCAAATCGATAAATCTCTGCCCGTGTTATTCATCGACACGCAGATGTTGTTCGAAGAAACCCTTACGTATCAATTGGATGTGGCCCAACATCTGGGGCTGTCGGATGTGCGACGTATTCAGCCTGATCTTGCGGATATTGCGGATAAGGATCCCGATGGGCTGCTGAACCAGCACAATAAAGACGCCTGTTGCGCCCTGCGTAAAACCCGCCCCTTGGAGCAGGTGTTGGGTGGGTTTGATACATGGATCACCGGCCGAAAACGCTTCCAGTCCGGCGCGCGTGCTGCGCTTGAAGTGTTTGAAAATGATGCGGATCGCCGGATTAAGGTGAACCCGCTGGCCGGTTGGCAGCCAAAAGCTTTACAAGCCTACATCGAGACGCATCAGCTGCCTCGGCACCCGATGATTGCGCGGGGCTTTGCCTCGATTGGCTGTGCGCCCTGCACATCCGCCGTCAAAGACGGAGAAGATGCCCGCGCGGGACGTTGGCGCGACAGTGATAAAACCGAATGCGGCATTCATTTCAGCAATGGAAAAATGGTTCGCACCCCTTTGATTGGAGGAATTTCATCATGACAGCCATCGTAACAGATACGGGGTTTAGCGCCGACGATTGGGCGCATGGCTATTTTGAGTTGGATGAGCTGAGCAGCGATTCAAGCGCGGTTCGGGCGGTTGATGTGCCGTCTGATGCCGACCCTGAAGTGTTGCGTCCGTTTTTAGACCGGATTGAGATGATTAGAATTGAGTTTCCCAGTTTTGCTGACGGGCGCGGATTTACCATCGCGCGGCAGCTGCGGTTGATGGGGTTCGAGGGCCGCTTGCGGGCCAAGGGTCATGTTATTTCGGATCAATATGCGATGGCGCGGCGCAGTGGATTTGATGAGGTCGAGATTGATGATGCATTGGCGGCGCGCCAACCCGAAGCACAATGGTGCTTTCGCGCAAATTGGCGAGACCATGATTATCAGGCCAAGCTGCGGGCGTAAAACCCTCACGGTGTCTGTGGGTTAGAGGCGCAATGACAGGCATGACATGCCGCCGTCCAGTTTGGCGCAATCTACATTGTCGATTTCGCGCACATCGTAGCCCGAGGCGCGCAGGCGGTTGGCGGTTTCAGCAAAGCCTGCGGCCATGATGACGAATTGGTTGAAGCGGATCGCATTGGCGGCAGCTTCTTCATTCGGGGCGGTGTAAATCATATTATAATAGGCAAAACAGCCCGAGGCCGCCAGCCGTTGGGTCGACAGGATCGTGTTAACATCCAGCAACGAGCAATCGGTTTTGAAGTGCAGCACATCCTCGGGGATCGTGATGGTGCGCACGTTGTAGCCCCAGTCGGCAACCAGCGCGGCCAACTCATCGACGCCCGCCTGATTGGTGCGTTCTGACAAGCCGACCAGAATTTCGCGTGCGGTGACCAGAATGTCGCCGCCTTCAATGGTGCCGGGGCCTTTTATCTCGCGAACATCGCTGTAGATTTTGCGCAGGGCCGGGGCCATTTCGGCCACTTCGCCTGCTCGGGTTGGCGCGCCAGGGCGCATCAAAACGGCGCCTTGTGGCAGGCACAGAGCGGTGTCTTCAACGAACACCGAGTCCGGATAGGCGTTGAGGGCTGGCAGCTCGATCACCTTGGCACCGGTGTCGCGCAAGGTGGCGATATAGCTGTCATGCGCCGCCAACATTTGCGCCAGATCAGGGCGGCCAGTGTCGATGGCGCGCAAGCCCTCGGTGATCGAGGCGGCGGGTTTGCGGGTGATGGCGAATTTGAATTCAATGCTTGGATTTTTCATAGCTGCCACTAGGCGCTATTTGTGACCAAAGGAAAAGAGCTTTTCGCAAGGGTTTCGTCCCACAGTTTTGCTGTCAGTTTTTCTGCCTGTGAAATTCAAAGCGCGGATGGCTGTGTCTAATATTGGGTGCTGAGTTGTGGAGACTTTTCTGAAGAAATCTAAAAACTGTTGGTTATTGATTCGGCTATTGATTCTGCGGTCAAAAATACGCGAGCCCACTTCGCCGATCTTTAGGTGGTGAGCGAAATCTAATAATGAACTCATCTGAGTTTACCTAAGGGAACCTCTGAACAACGCCCAGATTTCTGTGCTATAATTCTGGCAGTAATTACAGAGGATTTGGCCTTGAAACAGCAGAGTTTTTCATCACTTGAGCAGGCG
>JPUR01000240.1 GCA_001321835.1 Marinosulfonomonas sp. PRT-SC04 | reverse complement strand
GCCCCGCCAGCAAGTGTGCCGCACACACAGGCAGTGATCCCGCGAGCAGGCGGGGTGGTTGTGTGCGGCTGGCGACAGTGTTGTGGGGGTGATTGGTGGGTCATGCTGCGCGCCTCAGAACGTCCAGCACCAACTGTGCGCGGTTGTAGTCTTGGTGCGCTGCGCCTTGGCTCATGATCTTTTCGCAGGCGGCTTTCATGTCCTCGATGGAAATGGTGTCGGGGCTGCACAGCAGGGCGGATGCGGCGGCGGTCTCGATGCTGTTTTTGGCCACCTTGATCCAGTTGCGGATTGCTTCCTCTTGGCTTGCGCCCTCGGCGAATGCGTCATGGATTTTGATTTCAACCATTTGGCTGCCGTTGGTGTCACCAGTGTGTGGCACGTTGTAGTAGCCGCTGGTTTCAAGGGCCGCATTGGTCATGGTGTCGATGCGCTCTGGCAGGGTTTGGCAGTTCAGGCGGGCCAGTAGGTGCTGAATGTCGGTGTGTTTGCACATTATACGCCACCGATCCGTTGCAGCATGTCGCTGACTTCATTGGCGGTTTTTAGGCCGATGTGGGCCAAGTACAGCGCGAAAGTGCAGCCGGTTATGACGGTGAGGGTGTAGCGGGTCATGGTCATGATGTGCCTGCCTTTTCTGCTGCTGGAATTTTGGATTTCAGGAGCTTCACCAGCCGTTTAAGCGTGACCTGCATCCGTTCAGCTTCGGCGACCGCACAGTTTGCGCACTGGTATTGCGCCGTATCAGTGAGGGCGGTCAGATAGGCTAATCCGGTGTGTTTGAGGATTCTTGTGATGTAGATTTTTGGGTTCTTGGGGGCTTCTGACATCACGCGGCCACCTTTCGGCTGGCCAGTGCGGCTGTGGCCATCGCGGCATCTATGTGGGGTGATAGGGCGGCGATGGTTTTCATTGCCGCGTCAATTGTTCCGGCGCTGTAAGGTGCGGGATGGCGGATGATTTCACGGGCGCTGCCCAATTGCTGGTTTCGCAGCAGTTGGTGGCGGTTTGGTGGGCAGGTGATGTGTTCCAAAATCTCATTCCCTTTGTTGGTGGGTATGAGAGGTTGTATATGACAAGAAAATTGTCATTACAATGATTAAATGACAATTAAGTTGTCAAATTGATTTGTGCTGTAGAATCAATTGGGGCGACGCAAAGAAAAACCCCGCTCAATGGCGGGGCTTGTGGTTGGCTGTGGTGGGGGTGGGGTTACTTAAAGAAGTCAGCTATCTCAGACCTCATAATTAGCGCCGCAATCCCAGCGAGATAAACAAAGGCCCACTTGTAGCTAATTTTGCTTTCCAAGATGCCTTCCATGCGGGCCAGCGTAATTTGGATGTCTTTTACGGATACCTTGAGGTCAGCCAAATCTGACTGAGCGTGTTCCGCATGCGCTTCAAGTTTTGCAATTCTGGGCTCCATACCATCAAATGTGCCATCTCCGCCGCCCTTTTTCAAGCCCAGCTCTTCATGAGCGGTTTTTTTCCAGTCTTTAATGTCCTGGACGTTACTCATTTTCCTGCCCCTCATTAAGAAATAAAAGATCATCGGCCAAACCGCTAATGTTCGCCCGCATTTTGGACTGCAAAGCGGTAAATTCATCTGTAAAGATCAGATCTGGTTTCAATTTCATTATTGTGGAAAACATGGCCATAGAAACCTCTTGCTGCTCAATCAGGGCGGCATAATTCCGCGCTAACATTTCTACGGTAACGGGGCGATTGTCTCCTGCAAAGCTTTCACGAATGCCACTTGCTAAGCCCGCTTGTGTTGAGGGGCATTTTTCATTTGTCATGTTTTACACCTATACCAAATAGCTTTGCATTATTATCCAACCCGTCATTTGATTCGTCAACTTATCGTTGAACTCAAGATACAACATCTAGTAAAAACCCCAACATCTCCACGGATGATTCAGCATATAGATAACCCAACCCCTATATTGCGCCACCTCAAGTTATCCCCAACATATATGGCGGCTACCCAAGGCGGTTAACGCTTCGTTAATATTCTACTTCTGGGTGCGGTGTATTGAAGGGGAATGTATGAAAGATAGCAGAATCGACATAATGATTGAGGTTTCACGTAAGACGGGCATCACAATAGATTTTTTAGATCAATTAACTATTGGGCTTTCGAGCAAGGCTTTTCGCAAGGTCATGGATAATGCGTCGTCCACACCTTCATATATGAAGTCCAATGATAGCCCGTATGTTTTCCGCAAGGCCCGAGCACCGTCAATGCCGATGCGGTGATCGCCGCCTTCCCAGTTGTTAAGTTGGGCGCGTTTTAACCCCGCCTTTTCAGCGTAGTCTTTTTGCGTGAGGCTCATAAGCTCTCTGTGCCACTTAATTCTTGAGGCTATCTCGGCGTGGGGGCGGGTGAGTTTTTCCATGATCATATTATGCGATGGCAAGAAAATTGTCACAATCGCATTGCATTGTCTTGCTCAATGACAATTTACTTGTCATACGGGGCGTATGGAAAATACAAAAACTATCGTAAAAATGATTGGGTCGGCCGCAATCGAGAAGGCTTGCGATGTATCGGAGTATTCTGTGCGGGCCGCAAAAAGGAAGGGAGCCTTTCCTGCCTCGTGGTTTGTTGTGCTTGATGGTCTCTGCCATGACGCCGGAATTGAATGCCCTCGCGCCATCTTCAACTTCAAAGCCGCCCCTCAAAAAGAGGGGGCAACATGAGCCATACATATATTTCAAAATATCCATGTTCACACTGTAGCCCGCGCTTAGCGGCCAGCACAGGAAACGAGGTTTCCCGTGGTTGATCCGGTTGTTCGTGGTATTTTCGATGGTTTGGTTCGCCGCGCTGGTGGGGTTGAAGCTGTCGCCGCAGTTCTTGAGGCGCGGTACGGCGTTGGGCACAAAGGCACTGTCTCAAAGATGTGTTCCGGCCAGATCGGGGTGACGATTGACGCCGCCGTGGCGCTTGAGGATTTTGTCGGGGCATTCCCGCTGACCAACCGGATGTTTGAGCGCACAGGGCGCGAGGGCGTTCAGGCCGGTTGTTTGAAGTCATTGGCGGCGCAAAGCACGGTTGCCAGCGGGCAGGCGCATGCCGCTTTGATCAGCGCTTATTCGCATTTATCGGACAATCCTGACCGGCTGACGCCTGATGAACGGGCCGAGGTGATCGCAACATCGCGCGCGGCCCGAAAAGTGCTGACGGATATTATTGATGCAGCAGAAGCGGTGGTGGTGTGATGGTGTGGGATATTATAGCTCTAATTTACTTTCCACGAATAGGTTTTAAGCCACCGGCTTCCAGCCGGTTCGCTTCAGCGTAA
>JPUR01000239.1 GCA_001321835.1 Marinosulfonomonas sp. PRT-SC04 | reverse complement strand
GCCTACATTTCTGACTTATACTGCCACGGCATCAGCTCGTCCAGCTTGTTGATTTTGTGATCAGCAATGCGTTCCAAAACCCATGTGAGCCAAGCTTGCGGGTCAACCTTGTTCAGCTTGGCGGTTTCAATCAGGGTATAGGCAATGGCCATGGAATTACCGCCGCGTTCTGATCCAGCGAACATCCAGTTTTTACGGCCTATGGCGACGGGCTTCATGGCGCGCTCTGCGGTGTTGTTGTCCAACTCCAGGAAGCCGTGGTCCAGATATGGGCGTGTTTTGGGCTGGCGGTTCAGGGCATATCGAATGGCTTTTGCCAAAGGCGATTTGCCCGATATTTTAGGCAATTGGGCATGAAGCCATTTTTCCAGATCATCGAAGATAGGTTTGGCTTTGCTCTGGCGCAGGGCAGCACGGGCTTCGGGAGACAGGCCTCGCGCCTGTTTTTCTATGCCGTACAATTGTGCGATCCGTTTGATGGCTTCCCCGGCGATGGCAGACCCCTCTGCCGCAAACACATCGACAAACTTGCGCCGGATGTGGGCCATGCAAGCCACCTCTGACGCTTTGTCCTCGCCAAACACACCGTTGAACCCGGCATAACCGTCGGCATGAACCCACCCCTTGTAACCTGACAGATGTTTGACCGGATGCTCACCCTTGCGATCAACCGTGAACTGATACCAAGTGCAGGGTGGAGCAGCCCCGTTCCAAGGCCGCTCATCACGTACATAAGCCCAGATACGGGCGGTTTTGGTCTTTTTATTGCCCGGGGCTGAGGGTGTTCAGAATTCCGTGTCACAGGGTTAGCCTAGATGTCGAGCACGTCGTC
>JPUR01000238.1 GCA_001321835.1 Marinosulfonomonas sp. PRT-SC04 | reverse complement strand
CGCCTGCTCAAGTGATGAAAAACTCTGCTGTTTCAAGGCCAAATCCTCTGTAATTACTGCCAGAATTATAGCACAGAAATCTGGGCGTTGTTCAGAGGTTCCATAGAACATTCATTATTTGTATAATCTGTTGATTGCAGCCTATCATGACAAGGATGATGAACCGCTTGATTGCGACGTGAAACAAGCCTTGGCGCGGCTTGCGGTTCAGCGGGGCAGTGCCAACATGCTGTTGGTCAAAAACTACATGGGATTACCGTATTGATGCAGATGATAACCCTAAATGGCATGGCCACACATTATGCCGACGAAGGCAATCCGAACGGGCCAGCCGTGGTGTTTTCCAACGCGTTGGGTACCGATTTACGTCTCTGGGATCAGCTGATGCCATTGTTGCCAAAATCCCTGCGCCTGATCCGGTATGACACCCGTGGCCATGGGCTGAGTTCGGCCCCCGAGGGCGACTATTTCATGGGTGATCTGGTGGCGGATGCGGCCGCGCTGCTCGACCATCTTAAGGTCAAGGATTGTATCTTTGTTGGCCTGTCGATTGGCGGAATGATTGCCCAAGGGCTGGCAGCCGAGCGCATGGATCTGGTGCGCGCCATGGTTCTGTCCAACACCGCCGCCAAAATCGGCACCCCCGCAATCTGGCAACAGCGGATAGCCGAAGTGCGCCGTGGCGGGATTGAGAGCCTTGAAGTGGCCACACTGGCGCGCTGGTTTACGGCGCGGTTTCATCAAGACAAAGCGGATGCGCTGGCGGGCTGGCGGCATATGCTGTGCCGCACGTCGCTGAATGGCTATCTGGGCTGCTCGGCCGCGATTTCCGAAACCGATTTATTTGAAAGTACGGCCCGCCTGAGCCTACCTACCTTGGCCATTGCGGGGTCTGAGGATGGTTCAACCCCGCCGGATCTGGTGCGCGAAACCGCCGATTTAATCAGAGGGTCGCGGTTTCAACTGATCCGCAAGGCGGCGCATTTACCTTGTATCGAGCAGCCAGAAAACTACGCTGCCCTTCTGACCGAATTCCTTCAGCAACAAGGCCACATCTGAGGCCGCGCCCACGACGCAACCCAAATTTCAAAATAATATTGAACTCGTTGGTTTAGGTCGGTAACACATATGGATTGCGCACTGGACCCAAGCTTATGAAGACCCGCCTGCCAATTTTATTCATCATGATCACACTGGTGATCGATGCCATGGGCATCGGGCTGATCATGCCGGTGATGCCGGATTTAATTCGCGAATTGCGTGGCACAAATCTGGCATCCGCCGCAGTTTGGGGCGGGCTTTTGGCCACCAGTTTTGCGGTGATGCAGTTCTTGTTTTCCCCCATCATCGGCAGTCTGTCTGACCGGTTTGGGCGGCGCCGCGTGCTGCTGGTGTCCCTGTTTTTCATGGCGCTGGATTATCTGGTGATGGCGGTGGCGGGCAGCATCTGGATCCTTTTGGCTGGGCGCATCGTTGGCGGTGTCACCGCCGCCACCCAATCCACCGCCACCGCCTATATGGCCGATATTTCAACCGCCAAAGACAAGGCGAAAAACTTCGGATTGGTCAGCGCCGCCTTTGGCATCGGCTTTGTTCTGGGGCCGCTGATCGGCGGGTTCCTGTCCACATTCGGCCCCCGCGCGCCATTCTATGCCGCCGCCGCTTTGGCCGCTGCCAACTTTGTCTTTGGCTATTTCATCCTGCCCGAAACCGTCACCAACGCGATCCGCCGCCCGTTTGAATGGCGCCGTGCCAACCCGTTTGGCGCCTTCAAAAGCATCAGCCACCTGCCAAAACTAAAGGCCCTGATGCTGGTGCATTTCCTCTATTCGATCGCCTTTTTCGTCTACCCTGCGGTTTGGGCCTATTTCACCCGCGAGCGGTTTGGCTGGGACGGGTTGATGGTGGGCTATTCATTGGCCGCCTTTGGCATTTCCATCGCCGTGGTGCAGGGCGGCTTGATCCGCGTGATCATCCCGCGCATCGGCGAGGCCAAGACTGTGCTGTTGGGCTTGGCCCTGAACATGGTCGCATTTTTGGCAATGGCGCTGATTACGAACGGCACCATCATCCTGCTGATGACCCCGCTAACCGCACTTGGCGCCATCACCGGACCGGCGCTGCTGTCGATCATGTCACGGGCCGCTGACGACAATCAACAAGGTGAATTACAGGGGGTTTTGGCCAGCGTCAGCTCGATCGGGATGATCCTGTCACCGTTGTTGATGACCCAAACCTTCAGCTACTTCATCTCCCCGCAAGCGCCAGTTTACATGCCCGGCGCGCCGTTCCTGCTCTCAATGGGGCTGATCGCTATTTGCATCGGCATTTATATCTCCCCCTTCAAAGCAAAAAGGCGCAAAAACATCTTGCCATGAGCGGCCCGTTCCTTACACTTTTGACCGGAACAAGGAGAGATAACATGACAAAAATTCGCGCTGCGGTGGCCCATGAATTCGGCCAGCCCCTGAGCATTGAAACCGTGATCTTGCGCGCCCCAGATCAGGGCGAAGTCGAGGTCACGCTGGAGGCCTGTGCGATTTGCCATTCCGATATTTCCTATATGGATGGCGGCTGGGGCGGCACTCTGCCTGCAGTTTATGGCCACGAGGCAGCGGGTAAAATCACCGCCATCGGCGCCAATGTCAAAGGCTACGCGCTTGGCAACAGTGTCATCGTCACCCTGATCCGCGCCTGCGGTAACTGTGTGCCATGCAGCACGGGTGCGGCGGTGATCTGCACCTCTCAGGCCAAAATGGACGGGCCGATCACCACCGTTGACGGCGCCCCGATTGAACAGGCCTTGGCGTGCGGGGCCTTCGCGGAACGGGTGGTGGTAGACCCCAGCCAACTGGCGCTTATCCCTGATGATATGCCGATGGATGCGGCTTGTCTTTTGTCTTGCGGGGTGATCACCGGCATTGGTGCTGTGGTCAACACCGCTGGCCTGCGCCCCGGTCAAACCGCTGTGGTGATCGGGGCTGGCGGGGTCGGGCTGAACGCCATTCAGGGCGCGCGGATTGCCGGTGCTGCCAAAATCATCGCCATTGATATGATTGAGGATAAGCTGGACGCGGCCAAAGAATTCGGCGCGACCCACGGGGTGTTGGCGAGCGATCCCAAGCCATGGAATGCGGTGCGTAAAATCACCGGCGGCAAGATGGCTGACGCGGTGTTTGTCACCGTTGGCGCGATTGCCGTTTACGAAACCGCGTCGCGCTATTTGGCGATGGGCGGCAAACTGGTGATGGTCGGCATGCCGCATTCCGGCGAAAAAGCCAGCTATGAACCCGTGATCACCGCCGCCACCGGCCAAGCGATGATTGGTTGTAAAATGGGCGATGTGGTTCTGAAACGCGACATCCCGTGGATGATTGATCTGTACCAACAGGGTCGTTTGATGCTGGACGAGCTGGTTTCAGGCCGCTATTCGCTGGATCAAATCAACGAGGCGATTGCCGACACCCGCACAGGGGCTGCGCGCCGCAATGTTGTGATCTTCAAATGAAGCTGCAAGACCTCGAAATATTCGTGGTCGCCCCACCGGCCCCGGGCTGGGGCGGGCGCTACTGGATTTTCACCAAACTGACCACGGCGTGTGGCATCACCGGCTACGGCGAATGCTACGCAGCCTCGGTTGGCCCCGAGGCAATGCAGGCGGTGATCGGCGATGTTTTCAGCCGCCACATGCAGGGCGAAAACCCCGAAAACATTGAGATGATGTTTCGCCGCGCCTATTCTTCCGGCTTTACCCAGCGACCGGATTTGACGGTGATGGGCGCATTTTCAGGCCTTGAAATTGCCTGCTGGGATATTTTAGGCAAAGCGCGGGATCGTCCGGTTTGGGCTTTGCTCGGCGGGATGATGAACGAGCGTCTGCGCTCCTACACCTATCTGTATCCGCTGCCGCACCACGACACTGATGCGTTCTGGACCTCGCCGGAAATGGCCGCTGAATCTGCCGCTGAAATGGTCTCGCTGGGCTTTACTGCAATAAAATTTGACCCTGCCGGCCCCTACACCGTGCGCGGTGGCCACATGCCAGCGATACGCGATATTAATCGCACAGTGGCGTTCTGCAAAGCCATTCGCGAAGCTGTCGGTGATCGCGCCGATCTGCTGATCGGCACCCACGGCCAGTTCAGCACCGCCGGCGCGATCCGGCTGGGCCGTGCGCTTGAGCCTTACCAACCGCTGTGGTTTGAGGAACCGGTACCGCCTGATAACGTCGCACAAAAGGCCAAAGTCGCCAACGCCTGCGCCATTCCGATCGCCACCGGCGAGCGCCTGACCACCAAGGCCGAATTTGCACCGGTGTTGCGCAGCGGCGCGGCCAGCATCCTGCAACCGGCACTGGGGCGGGCTGGCGGCATTTGGGAGTGCAAGAAAATCGCCGCAATGGCCGAGGTTTACAACGCGCAAATGGCACCGCATCTGTATGCGGACCGGTTGAATGGGCTGCCAACATCCATTTCGGCGCCTCAATCCCAAATCTGTTGATGGTCGAGACCATCCAGACCGGCGGCGCCTTTCACATGGCATTGATCAAACACACGCTCAAATGGGAAAACGGCTATGTGATCGCCCCGGACGCACCCGGACTTGGCATCGATTTTGACGAAGATCTGGCCCGCGCCCACCCCTATAGAGGTAGTGGACTACACTTGGAAATGCAAGATGCACCCTGCGATTACCACAGTGAAAACCGCTTTGAAGGTGGTGCCCCGATGCGCAAAGAATAACTATAGACCCCCAATGCCGTGATATTCTCGCTATTGCTGACAGGCCATGTTAATGTGCTGATACAGATGGTTTTTTTCACATAAGGGTATCGATTTTGGCTCCTTCGGCACATGCATATAACAACGATGATAAGGCGCCGGTTAATGCCGGTGATATGGTCACCCAGTCCGAGGCAGCAGCCAGTTTTCTAAAGGCGCTGTCGCATGAGGGGCGCTTGATGATCCTGTGTCATCTGGCCTCGGGCGAGAAATCCGTCACCGAGTTGGAGCATCTTTTGTCCACGCGGCAAGCCGCCGTTAGCCAGCAATTGGCGCGGTTGCGTCTGGAGGGGTTGGTCAGTTGCCGTCGTGAGGGCAAGGTGATGTTCTACGCGTTGTCCGACGACAAAGCCCGCCAAATGATTGAGCTGGTGTATAATCTGTTTTGCCGGTCCGACGAATAATGTTTCGGCTCGTATTTTAGCGCCGACTGGAAACCGGATTTTCGGCAGCATCCCCCGTCGTGGTTTTAATTTCGGGACTTCACGCTGCACCTTAAGGCACGGCGGCCTTTCATCTTGCGCATCACGGCCTGCGGAAAACCTCCGCTTGGCAGAAGTGCAGAGATACATTGCCGACGCTAACCGCGAATTGATGGCTGATTCCGCGGTGGACAAGCTAATGACACGACCAAACGGCGAACAAACAGTGGTGAACATTGCTGACATGTTCGCCAAAAACAAAGGCACACATTGAAAAACAAGGGGAATAAATGATGTTTGGTGATCCCAGCAGAACTACCATAACCGTTTTATTTCAATATCTTAGCGTATTTTTAGACAATATTCCGAGCATTAAATATCAATGGCTTACGCAGAGCGTTGTCTAAGACTTTCACCTCAAAACGCAAAAAACCCGCCCACTCCAAAACTGATGTGGGCGTTTTGTAATGTCAGCCCAGCGGGCCTTGGGGCCATGAGTATCCAAAGACAGCTACCAGCCCCAAAGCGGTCCTTGCCGTTTGCCACCACAGATAGATTGTTGGCGCTTGCTGCAAGTGCTCGGTTATCATCGCCGGAAAGAGGAAGCCGACATTCAGTGCTCAAATTCAATGTCAGCCATTCAGAGAATTGTGTGGACGGCAGCAAAGCGCAGTTAGTGACCTTTGCAAAGTTTGACGGTCGGCCCATACTCGGTTTTCATCAAGGCCCCTATCGCTGCGATGCAGTATCCCCGAACCGGCCATTGATGCACGGCGCAGCATTTTTATGTGCTAGAGGTCGGCTGAGCCGGACTTAGCTGCCGTTCGCCTATTGTGGGCCAATGACCACTCTCCTGCTAGAAAGAGGGTGTTCAGAATTCCGTGTCACGTGGTTAGCCTAGATGTCGAGCACGTCGTCTAACCTCCCCTCAAAATAGATCGAAAG
>JPUR01000237.1 GCA_001321835.1 Marinosulfonomonas sp. PRT-SC04 | reverse complement strand
CTGAAGCGAACCGGCTGGAAGCCGGTGGCTTAAAACCTATTCGTGGAAAGTTAACCGCGAATCTTGGTGATGGCATAATTTTCAGGTGGCGTATCATGGATGTGATTCATGCATCCAATATTTCCAGGAAAGGAAAGATACGCCATGACAGAGACTACAGTTACACCGCTCATGCGGCCAGGGGAATTTTGCGATCAGCTCACATCGGTTCTGCGCAGTGGCGCTCAGGCGTTGTTGGCCCAGGCCATTGAGGCGGAGGTTGCCAGTTTTATGGCCTGCCATGCTCAAGAACAGCTTGAGGATGGGCGTGCGCGGCTTGTGCGTCACGGGCATTTACCCGAGCGGGAAATCCAGACCGGGATTGGG
>JPUR01000236.1 GCA_001321835.1 Marinosulfonomonas sp. PRT-SC04 | reverse complement strand
GCTGAAGAAAGCGTTGCTTGAGCACCTGAAGGCAAAGCGTACGATCCGAAGATCCCGGCACGCCAGCCTAAAACGGAAGGGGCTTGGTCAAATCAAAAACTTAGTATCGATTACTGAAAGACCTGCATCCGTTGAGGATCGGGCCATTCCTGGGCACTGGGAAGGCGATTTAATTGGCGGCTCAAAAAACAGCTATATCGCGACGCTCGTAGAGCGGCATTCTCGGTATGTCATGCTGGTAAAAGTTGCCAACAAAGACACGGAAAGCGTGATCTCTTGATTGATTAAATCGTCGCAAAGGTTGCCTCGGGAACTCTATAAATCTCTAACT
>JPUR01000235.1 GCA_001321835.1 Marinosulfonomonas sp. PRT-SC04 | reverse complement strand
CTTCGGCTTGTCGCCTTGTGTCCCAACGGTTGCGCCAGATCAGCTCCGCCTTGATGGATCGGGGGTATTTGTAAGGCGCAATAGTTGCCTTAACGTGGTCCTGCAAACTTTTGCGCGTATCCTGCGAGGCCTCAAAGCCGTCGTTAAGCACGATATGCGCCTCGACCAGCATACCACGCTGTTCGTCCGGTGTGCCGATTACAGCACATTCCGCGACCGCGACATGGGACAGCAACGCCGCCTCGACCTCTGGTCCCGCGATATTATAGCCCGACGAAATAATCATGTCGTCGTTGCGCGCCGCAAAATGCAAATACCCATCAACATCCATCGAAAAGCTATCGCCGGTGATGTTCCAGCCGTCCTTCACATAGGTTTTCTGGCGTTCATCATTCAGATATCTACAACCAGTCGGACCGCGCACAGCAAGCCGTCCGACCTCGCCAACGGGCATGTCGTTCATATTCTCGTCAACTACACGCACAAGGTAACCCGTCACAGGTTTACCCGTGCATGCAGGTCGTGAATCCTCAAAGCGGTTGGAGATGAAAATATGCAGCATCTCCGTCGCGCCGATACCGTCGAGCATGATTTTACCGGTTTTCTCAATCCATTCTCGATAGATCTGTGCGGGCAAGGTTTCACCGGCTGACACCGCAGCGCGCAAACTGGAAAGGTCTGCCCCTTCGTCCATTGCAGCCAACATCACGCGGTAGGCCGTTGGTGCCGTGAAACAAACCGTCGCTTTGTATTTCTCAATAATCTCGATCATATTTGTCGGTGAAGCATTTTCCAGCAACGTTGCCGCGGCCCCGAAACGCAGCGGAAAAATCGCCATTCCGCCCAGCCCGAAAGTGAATGCCAGTGGTGGCGAGCCGACAAAAACATCCTCGGGGGTTACGCCCAAAACCTCTTTCGCATATCCGTCGGCAATAATCAGTAGATCACGGTGGAAATGCATCGTGGCTTTGGGATCGCCGGTCGTGCCGGACGTGAATCCAAGCAGTGCTACATCACAGCTGCCGGTTTTTACGGCATCAAACCTCACAGGCTTTTCTAATGCAAGTCGGTCCAAATCGGCGTCATGGTTAGAAGTGCCGTCAAACGTCGCAACAGTTTTCAAAAACTTGCTACGCTTGGCGCAATGGGTCATTTCGTCCATCAGACGCACGTCGCACAATGCGTGCGTAATTTCGGCCTTGTCAATAATCGCCGCCAGTTCGACGCTGCGCAACATCGGCATTGTATTAACAACAACCGCACCAACTTTCGTTGCTGCAAGCCAACACGCCACCATCGCCGGATTATTGGCCGAGCGGATCAACACACGGTTGCCCGGCTTTACGCCTAGATCATCAACAAGCACATGGGCTAACCTGTTGGTCCAGTCTGACAGCTCCTTATAGGTTCGACGCCTGCCGTTACCTATCAACGCAGTATTGTCCCCAAAGCCCTTATCCACCATCGCATCGGTCAACTCGACTGCGACGTTCAGGTATTCGGGATAATCGAAGTTATCCAACAAAAACTCTGGCCACTGATCGGCAGGTGGTAACCCGTCGCGCGTAAAAGTATCCGAGTGTGCGGTTGGACCAAGGTTTATCATGTTACAATTCCGTCCTGACATTCCACAGCTCAGGAAAAAGCTCAACTTCGAGCATGCGCCGCAAATAGCTGACGCCATTGGTGCCACCTGTTCCGCGCTTGAAGCCGATAATACGTTGCACTGTGGTCACATGGTTAAACCGCCAGCGTCGGAAGTAATCCTCTATATCCACCAGCTTTTCAGCCAATTCATAGAGCGTCCAATGCGCGGACGTGTCGTTATAAACAGTTGCCCAAAGCGCCATAATTTGCGGATCAGCAGTATGCGGCGTTGTCTGTGGTTCCCCCAAGACGTAGTCCGGAACAGCGAAGCCCTGACGGTTCGCATATCGCAATACCTCGTGATAAAGGCATGGCTTAGCAAGTTCGTCTTCAAGCATTTTAGTTGCCGACGCTATATGTGCGTGCGGTTTCAGCATTGCTATGTTTCGGTTACCCAGCACAAATTCGATCATGCGGTATTGCAAGGATTGAAACCCCGAGCTTTGCCCAAGTTGATCCCTAAACGTAGAATAATCGCTAGGCGTCATGGTTCGCAAAACATCCCAAGCATTGTTCAACTGCTCAAGTATCCGCGAAACACGTGCCATCATCTTAAAGGCATGTGGCAGGCGATCTTCTGAAATCGCGGTGCGGGCGCTGGCCATTTCATGTAGCAAAAGTTTCATCCATAATTCAGACGTTTGGTGTTGAATTATAAACAGTAACTCATCAGGCGCGTCTGACAGGCATTTCTGCTGTGCAAGGATTTGGTCTATGTGCAAATACTCTCCGTAAGACATACGTCCGTCGAAGTTCATTTGCGCGCCTTCTTTTGCCGGATCATAGGCTTCGGTCATGTTTTTGCTCCCATTGTCTGACGGGCGATGATGACTCGCTGGACATCCGATGCGCCTTCATAAATGCGTAACGCACGTATTTCGCGGTACAGTTTTTCGACCGTTTCGCCACTTTTTACGCCGTCTCCACCGTGCAATTGCACTGCGCGGTCAATAACTTTTTGCGCTTGATCAGTTGAGAACAGCTTGGCCATAGCTGCCTCGCGTGTGATCCGCGGTGCGCCAGAATCCTTGGCCCAAGCTGCGCGGTAAATAAGCAACGCGCTGGCGTCGATATCCACGGCCATATCCGCAATATGGCCTTGCACCATTTGCAACTCAAACAACGGCGCTCCCTGCACTTCTCGTGTGCTGACGCGATCCAATGACTCGTCCAAAGCACGACGGGCAAAACCAAGGGCAGCGGCCGCAACGGTTGATCGGAAGACGTCGAGAACTGACATCGCGATTTTGAAACCCTCGCCCCGTTTACCCAAAAGGGCCGAGGCCGGAATACGGCAATCAGTGAATGTGAGAGACGCCAGAGGGTGCGGTGCAATAGTGTGCAGGCGTTCGGTTATCTCTAGGCCCTTGGTATCCGCAGGTACGATAAACGCCGACAAGCCCTTCGCCCCCGGAGCCTCGCCAGTGCGGGCAAACACCGTATAGACATCGGCAATTCCGCCATTGGAAATCCAGGTCTTTTCACCGTTAAGAACAAAGTCATCGCCATCGCGCGTGGCTGTCATAGTAGAATTTGCAACGTCAGAACCGGATTGCGGCTCTGTCAAGGCGAAGGCGGCGATGGCCTGACCCGTGCGGGTCAGTGGCAGCCATTCCGATTGCTGTTCTGGTGTGCCAAACAGCGAAATCGCTCCGGTTCCCAATCCCTGCATCGCAAAAGCGAAATCGGCCAAACCATCGTGTCGCGCCAGTGTTTCACGCGTGATACATAAGGCGCGGACATCCAACGTCTCGCCCGCTTCGGCGGCCGTGTGCTGTAACCAACCGCCATCCCCCAGCGCTTTGACCAACGTACGACAAGCGTTGTCGGTATCGTCGTGGTTAATGGCACCAAGATTATCAGTCGCCCAACGATCAAGCCCATTGGCCAGTTCTTTGTGGCGAGGCTCCAAAAACGGCCAGTCGAGAAAGCTTTTATCAGACATCAGTTACCCTCAAAAATCGGTTTTTCTTTGGCGACGAAGGCTTTGAATGCCCGCTCAAAATCAGCCGTTTGCATGCAAATTGCTTGTGCCTGCGCTTCGGCCTCGATCGCCTGTTCTATGGACATTGACCATTCCTGCACCAGCATGGTTTTGGTCATCATATGCCCGAAACTTGGCCCTGCCGCGATGCGAGTAGCGATGGTCTGTGCTTCGGCGAGCAGGGTATCGGCAGGCACGATGCGATTATAAAACCCCCATCGTTCACCCTCGTCAGCGCGCATCGCTCGCCCTGTATATAATAATTCAGCCGCGCGACCCTGACCGATAATCCGGGGCAGAATTGCGCACGCGCCCATATCACAACCAGCCAGGCCAACACGTGTAAACAAAAACGCCGTCTTGGCTTCCGGTGTCGCAATACGCATGTCCGACGCCATCGCGATAATCGCACCGGCGCCAACGCATATCCCGTCAATCGCCGCGATAACAGGCTTGCCGCAGTTGATAATCGCCTTAACCAGATCGCCCGTCATGCGGGTAAAGGCCAGCAGCTCTTTCATGCTCATTTTAGTCAAGGGACCGATAATGTCATGCACATCTCCGCCCGAGCTGAAATTACCTCCGTTCGAAGCGAAAACAACGGCCTTCACCTCGTCCGAGTAATTTAAGTCTCGGAACCAATCGCGTAGTTCAGCGTAGCTCTCGAAGGTCAAAGGGTTTTTTCGTTCGGGACGATCAAGTGCAATTGTGGCTACACCATCCGCGATATCACAAAGGAAATGTGTCGTATCTTCTAGCATTCGGGTCATTTCGGGTCCTGTCCTGTGTCACGAAGCACTGCATCTTCAAGGTATTGGATCATTTCTTTCGCATTTTCGGCGCTAAAACTTCCGAGAAGTGAATCAATCCACTCCTCGTGTGCAGTCGCTTGCATCGTAAATTCCTCTTGCCCGCGTTTGGTAAGCCGCACACGAGAGGCACGCCTGTCACCAGGAACTGGTTCGCGAATAACGAAACCTTCGGAGACCAATCGGTCAACAATGCCGGTGACATTGCCATTTGAAACCATCAGCTCGCCAGAAATGGCGCTCATTTTCATGCCACCCTTATTTCGATTAAGCGCAGCCATGACATCGAAACGCGGCAATGTAGAGCCGAACTCTTTACGAAGGTTTTCGCGCAGCTCTTTCTCTATGCCACGGTTGATTTTTAGCAGACGCAACCAAAGTCGTAAGCGTGTTTTCGATTCCGGCTCGTTTTCCAACGCAATTTGCTGAGCGTTCATATTTCCCCTCCTGAAATGGCTAAACTCTGCCCATTAATAGATCGCGCACCATCGCTACACAGCCACAACGCAGCTTCGGCCACTTCATCCGTCTGGATAAATCGCCCCTGCGGGTTACCGGATTTAAGCGAGGCAGCCGCATCTTCGGCGCTCATGCCCGTTTTCGCTGCAATATTTTCGATTGATCGCTCAAGCAACGGTGTATCGATGAACCCCGGACAAAGCGCGTTTACGGTAACGCCCGTTTTTGCCAGCTCGATCGACAGAGACTTCATCAATCCGATAACACCATGTTTGGCAGCGCTGTATCCCGAGACATAAGGATAGCCCTTCAAGCCAGCCGTGGAGGCCACCGCGATAAGACGCCCCCATCCGCGTTCTTTCATACCAGCGAAACTCGCCTGCCACAGATTGAATACGCCCAACAGGTTAACCGCCAACATATCATCCAGATCACTAGGATTCATGCGCATAAACGGTATGCTTTTCGCGGCCCCCGCATTGGCAATCGCGATATCGACAGGGCCATTTCTGGAAACGGCGTCGGCAAGCGCCGCATCAAGAGCCGCCCGATCTGTTACATCACACGTGACCGCATAAGCACCGGTACGATCGGCGATCTCTTTCAAAGGGGCTAGACGCCGCCCCAAAATCGTAACATCGGCACCTGCCGTCGCAAAACACGTGGCGATCTCCGCACCTACACCAGTGCCACCACCTGAAACTACGATATGTTTATTATGTAGGGTCAAACTTTGATTACCTGTTCCATTCCTTTATCCGCAAGACGCCATGCTTGATCGCGGCCAGCCTCATATGGCAGCGGCCACGTCTCCTGCCTGTCACCCAGCGCTGTTGCCGTGTGTAATGTCCAGTATGGATCAGCTAGATGCGGACGGGCCAGGCAAACAAGATCTGCACGGCCCGCCATTAAGATTGAGTTGGCATGATCTGCCTCGGAAATATTTCCGACAGCCATTGTTGCCACACCAAGTTCATTACGAATACGGTCCGAGAACGGAGTCTGGAACATACGACCATATACCGGCTTCGCGGCCTTGGTTGTTTGGCCCGCCGAAACGTCGATAATGTCGGACCCAGCCTTTGAAAATGCACGGGCGATCTCAACTGCTTCTTCGGGCGTCACACCCTCGTCGCCAACCCAGTCATTTGCACTTAAACGTACCGACATCGGTTTTGCTTCTGGCCAAACAGCGCGCATCGCTTTGAAAACTTCCAACGGATAGCGCAAACGATTTTCCAGACTTCCACCATATTCATCGGTGCGTTTATTAGAAACAGGCGTGATGAACGAAGAAATCAGATACCCGTGGGCGGCGTGCAATTCGCACATGTCAAAGCCCGCACGATCAGCCATTTTTGTGGCTTCAACAAACTGATCCCGGACCGCATCCATATCCGCACGATCCATTTCTTTAGGCACTTCGTTTGCCTCTGACCACGCTACTGCCGAAGCTGACAGTGTATTCCAGTTGCCGTCTTTTAGCGGCATATCTGCGGCTTCCCAACCCAGCTGAGTTGATCCTTTACGGCCGGAATGCCCTATTTGGCTGCACATCTTGGCCCCTGATTCCGCATGGGTGAAATCTACGATACGTTTCCAGGCAGCTTCGTGCTCGGGGGTGTAGAAACCCGGACAACCCGTTGTGATACGTGCCTCAGGGCTAACGCAAATCATCTCGGAATACACGAGCCCCGCCCCGCCTTTTGCGCGTTCGCCGTAATGAACAAGATGCCAATCCGTCGGGCAACCATCAACGGCGCGGTACTGCGCCATCGGCGATACAACAATACGGTTTTTCAAATCCATATTCCGAAGCGAAAACGGGGCGAACATCGGGCGGCGATCACTGTCGATGCCAGCCTTTTTATTAAACCATTTCTCGGCCTTTGCCACAAACGCTGGATCGCGAAGGCGCAGGTTTTCATGGCTGATCCTCTGCGAGCGCGTCAACAGCGCATAGTTGAACTGGATTGCGTCATAGCCAATGTAACGTTCAACCTGCTCGAACCATTCAAGCGAATTGCGGGCGGCGGATTGCAGACGCAAAACTTCGACGCGACGCTCATCTTGATAGCGCTCGAAGGCGGATTCCATAGTTGGCTCCGAGTGAAGGTAATTCGCCAGTGAAATAGCGCTGTCAAACGCAAGGCGGGTCCCTGAGCCAATCGAGAAATGGCCCGTCGCCGCAGCATCCCCCATTAGCACCACATTTTCATGATGCCATGTCTCACAAATGACGCGCGGGAAATTCATCCAAATGGCAGATCCACGTAAATGGTCCGCATTGGAAATCAATTTGTTGCCATCAAGATGACCCGCAAAAATTTCCTCGCATTTCTGGATTGCATCGGCTTTTGACATATGCTCGAAACCAATTTTATCCCATGTTTCATTGGTGCATTCTACAATCACAGTCGCCGTGTCTGCATCAAACTGATACGCATGAATCCAGAGCCAGCCATGCTCGGTTTCCTCAAAGGCAAATGTGAAGGCCTCATCAAATTTCTGCTTCGTACCAAGCCAGACGAACTTGCAGATACGTGTATCGATATTTGGCTTAAAATGCTCGGCATATTCCGCACGAACCAGCGAATTGATACCATCGGTGGCCACCACAAGATCGTAGTCCTTGCGATACGGTTCAGCCGAATCGAACATCGTCTCAAACTCGACCTTTACGCCCAGTTCTTTGGCGCGCGCTTGCAAAATTTGCAACATTTTCATGCGACCAACGCCCGCGAAACCGTGACCGCCAGACACCATACGCTCGCCATTGCGAAGGACTGCGATGTCATCCCAATATACAAAACTGTCGCGGATCGCATCCGTGCTGACGGGGTCATTTTCCTGCATATTGCCAAGCGCATCATCGGAAAGCACGACGCCCCAACCAAATGTGTCGTCAGCCTTGTTCCGCTCAAAAACCGTCACATCGTGGCTCGAATCCCTCAACTTCATACTGATGGCGAAATAAAGCCCCGCTGGCCCTCCACCAAGACAAGCAATACGCATGGAACGCTCCCTTTAACATTGTTGCTGGCGACCGGTTAGACGCCCAATTTCAAGAATCAGGTTAGGCGAAGTATTAATTTATTTCAAGCAAAAATATTTAATGTTGAAATGTTCATGCTTGAAGTATATATTCGATATCATCTTTAACGGAGGATTAATTCTATGGTAAACACACCTGAGCAAGCACGGGCAAAGCTTGCCACACTACAGTGGGATGACATCTTTCTGTTAGAGCAACAGCTTACCGAAGAAGAGCGGATGATTCGAGATGCGGCAAGATCATACTGCCAGTACGAGCTTCAACCTCGGGTGATTGAGGCCAACCGCCACGAAATATTCCACCGCGAAATTATGTCGGAAATGGGGGCGCTGGGATTTCTAGGGGCCACCCTGCCCGAAGAATATGGCGGCGTCGGAGTCAATTATGTTTCCTACGGGTTGATCGCTCGCGAAGTAGAACGTGTAGATAGCGGGTACCGTTCTGCAATGTCGGTTCAATCCAGCTTAGTGATGCACCCGATTTTCGCTTATGGCACTGAAGAGCAGCGCGTGAAATATCTGCCTAAACTTGCGAGCGGCGAGTTTGTCGGCTGCTTCGGCTTGACCGAGCCGGATCACGGTTCTGACCCAGGCTCAATGATCACTCGCGCAAAATCTGTAGACGGAGGATATTTGATCTCGGGAGCCAAAAGCTGGATCACAAATTCACCCATCGCAGATGTATTTGTGATTTGGGCTAAATCCGATGCGCATGAAGGCAAGATCAAAGGTTTCATTCTGGATAAAGGTATGAAGGGTTTGAACGCACCGAAAATCGATGGCAAATTTTCCTTGCGCGCTTCGATCACAGGTATGATCCAGATGGACGAGGTTTTTGTTCCTGAAGAAAACCTGTTGCCGCATGCTTCTGGACTATCTGGCCCATTCGGTTGCCTAAACCGTGCGCGGTTCGGAATTGCATGGGGCGCTATGGGTGCCGCCGAAAGTTGCTGGCACGCAGCGCGCGAATATACGATGGATCGCAAACAATTTGGCAAACCACTTGCCCAAACCCAACTGATCCAGAAGAAGTTGGCCGACATGCAGACTGAAATCTCGCTGGGTCTTCAAGGCGCTTTGCAACTGGGCCGCATGATGGACAACCATTCTGCCCCTGCTGAATTGATCAGCCTGATGAAGCGCAACAACTGTGGTAAGGCACTGGATATCGCCCGCGTTTCCCGCGATATGCACGGCGGAAACGGTGTAAGCGATGAATACGGTGTTATCCGGCACATGATGAATCTAGAGGCCGTTAATACCTATGAGGGCACGCATGACATCCACGCGCTGATCCTTGGACGCGGTCAAACAGGATTACAGGCATTTCAATGAGTGTAACAGTCAAAGTCGATGGACACATCGCAATCGTAACAATCGACAACCCGCCAGTGAATGCCACTTCGGTTGGCGTTCGGTCGGGGTTGCTGGCGGTCTTAAAGGAGACCGAAGATAGTACCGACATCTCGGCTGTGGTTCTGACTTGCGCCGGAACCACTTTCATTGCTGGTGCCGACATTCGCGAATTTGGGCACGCTCCGATAGAGCCGCATTTGCCGGATGTGATCGCAACATTAGAAACCGCTACAAAGCCATGGGTTGCGGCCATGCATGGGAACGTTCTGGGCGCCGGACTCGAAGTCGCACTCGGCTGCCACTATCGCATAGCGGCAAGTTCGACTCTGCTAGGTCTCCCTGAAGTTAACCTAGGTTTAATCCCTGGCGGCGGCGCGACTGTCCGTTTGCCAAGGTTGGTTTCTGCGGAAAAAGCGTTGGATATGATTTCTGGTGGTAAACCGATCAAGGCGGCTGAAGCATTAACAATTGGATTGCTCGATGCTATTTCTAACAGTGACCTTCTGGAAACTGCGGTCACATTTGCCAAGACAATTGCTAATAACCCACGCCCCGCACCACTGTCACAACAGTCGGCCAATCAACCTGTTGATCTGGACAACTGGGAAGCCCGAAAAACGAAAATCCGCAAGCGTGCCCGAGGACAAATCGCCCCGCCGACAGCCATTGATGCAATCGAAAATGCGTTAGAGATGTCTGGGGGCGAGGCTCTCAAGGCAGAACGTGCGCTGTTTCTGAAACTTAAAGACCACCCGCAATCCACAGCTCTACGACATATTTTCTTTGCCGAACGCAGCGCCACCCGCCTGCCAAAACTAAAAGGCGTGAAACCCCGATCCTTGCAGCATATCGGCATCATAGGGGGCGGCACTATGGGTGCCGGTATAGCGGCGGCATGCCTTCTGGCCGGAATCTCGAAAGTTACTCTAATCGAGCGCAACGATGAAAGCTTGCAAGCAGGCCGAAATCGTATTGAAGACACGTTATCTGCCAGCGAAAAACGCGGATTGATCTCCCTTTCCAAGCGTGAATCCATGCTAGACACCTTAAAGACGGACACTGATTACAGTGCGCTGAAAGACGCCAACTTCGTGATCGAGGCTGTGTTCGAAGACATGCAGGTCAAAAAGGAAGTATTCAAACAGCTCGACCGATACACTCCATCGGACGCAATTCTGGCCTCCAACACGTCTTACCTCGATATTAGCGAACTGGCCCGTGCCACAAAGTTTCCTAACCGAATAATCGGGCTGCATTTCTTCTCACCAGCCCACATCATGAAACTGCTTGAAATCATCGTAACCGATAACGCAACGGACGATGTTCTGGCCACCGCGTTCTCATTTGGTAAAAAGCTGCGTAAGGTCACGGTGCCTGCGGGCGTTTGTGATGGATTTATCGGTAACAGGATCATGTCGGCTTATCGCCGCGAATGCGACTACATGTTGGAAGACGGCGCAATGCCCGAGCAGATCGACGCTGCAATGACGGAATTTGGATTTCCGATGGGCATCTTTGCTATGCAGGATCTTGCAGGTCTCGATATTGCGTGGGCAATGCGGAAACGGCAAGCCGCCACCCGTTCCGCCAATATGCGTTACGTCAATATTCCCGATCGACTGTGCGAAGCTGGCCGGTTTGGGCGAAAGTCGGGCAGCGGTTGGTACAATTACCAAGACGATATAAAAGGGGAAGTCGACCCTTTTGTAACGAAGCTGATTTCAGAGGAATCTGCCCGAAAAGCCATCAATCGCACTGACTTCACGGATACAGAAATAATTACGCGTATTCTAGGAACCATGCATTCAGAGGGTTTGAAAATTCTTGAAGAACACATAGCAGAAACACCGGATGCAATCGATGTCGTTATGATAAATGGTTACGGATTCCCGCGTTGGAAGGGCGGCCCGATGTTCATGAAAAGTAACCTACCGAACCGGTCATTCAAAACCACGCCGATAGTTGGTTTTCGAACCGACCTTTCGCCGCACTAAACCTATGTGGCCCAGACGCGGGACAACGCAGCCGTGGTCTTGTCGCGCTAGTGTTCCGGTCTCTCAACTCATTTATGCGGCCTTTCGTTCAAATGCCAAGGGGCTTTTGCC
>JPUR01000234.1 GCA_001321835.1 Marinosulfonomonas sp. PRT-SC04 | reverse complement strand
AAAGGCAGCAAAAGTGGAAGCAACAAGGCGTCTAGGAAACTAGGGGCAATTCACCAGCAACATATTACGCGCAGATGGCGATCATGCGCGATCCTGAATTGGCCTCAGATCGCGCCAAAAGCGATGTGATCGATTGCGAGGATATCGAGCGTATCTATAAGGCAAGCGGCAAGCGTTACGGCGCCCGTAAAATCTGGCATGCTTTGCGACGTGAGGGAAAAGATATCGCCCGATGCACAGTGGAACGCCTGATGAACGTCATGGAAATACAAGGCGTTGTGCGAGGTGGAAAGGTTATTACGACCAATCCTGACGCAGCCCAGCCGTGCCCTGATGACAAGG
>JPUR01000233.1 GCA_001321835.1 Marinosulfonomonas sp. PRT-SC04 | reverse complement strand
TAGCCTGCAAAGCTATGGGCGACCTCGTATGACTGAAGAGTTGCAGGAACTGGGACTGAACGACTACCGGCAGATGCCGGTAGGTTCCCGTTTGGAATGTAATTCCAGATACTGAAGTATCACATCGTCCGTGACATTTCCGCTGGTGGTCGAGAAATATCCCCGCGCCCAAAACCGCTGACCCCAATAGCGTTTGCGCAACTCTGGAAATTCGCGT
>JPUR01000232.1 GCA_001321835.1 Marinosulfonomonas sp. PRT-SC04 | reverse complement strand
GACGACGTGCTCGACATCTAGGCTAACCCTGTGACACGGAATTCTGAACACCCTCTGTGGACTCCAGATTTTTATGTACACCTATCAACAAAGCACTTTGCCTACAGTTCCACCCCAATTTGCCAACCGCTCCCTATCCTAATGTTAGTGTTCTCGGCGAAAACAAAACATCTCCCAACTGGACACCGAATAAATGATCACCGTAGCCCAAGCACTCACCGAAATTTTCAACCTGATCGAACCACTCAAAACCGAGGTCGTCCCGCTACGCAATGCCGCTGGTCGCACCTTGGCCGAGCCTGCCATCGCCATGCGCGATCAGCCGCCGTTTGCATCGTCCGCGATGGATGGCTACGCGGTGATCGGCGTCGAGGTTGAGGATGATGTGATGTTCAAAGTCATCGGTGAATCCGCCGCTGGCCACCGCTTTGATGGCGTCGTCAAAGCCGGCCAAGCCGTGCGAATTTTCACCGGCGCGCCGGTGCCAAAAGGGGCGACCCGCGTGGTGATCCAAGAGGACGTAACCCGCAGAGGTGATCTGATCACTTTGGGTCAGGGGTTGGATCAAAACATCTATATCCGCCCGGCTGGTGGCGACTTTAAAGTGGGTGACAGGCTGGAGGCACCACGGGTGCTGAGCGCGTCCGATATCGCGCTTTTGGCCTCGATGAACATCGCCAATGTCACTGTATCCCGCCGCCCGATCGTGGCGTTGATGGCGACGGGCGATGAGCTGGTGATGCCCGGTGAAAATCCGGGACCTGACCAGATTATTGCCTCCAATAACTTCGGTTTAGCGGCCTTGATCAACCAGCATGGTGGCGAGGCTCGCGTGCTGCCGATTGCGCGCGACAATCAGGCCTCGCTTGAGGCGGCGTTTGCGCTGTGTGATGGGGCGGATTTGATCGTCACGATTGGTGGTGCGTCGGTTGGCGACCATGATTTGGTGGCGCAAGTGGCAAGTGATTTGGGGCTGGATCGGGCGTTTTATAAGATTGCCATGCGCCCCGGAAAGCCGCTGATGGCTGGTAAAATTAATGGGGTGCCAATGATTGGTCTGCCGGGAAACCCTGTGTCTTCAATGGTTTGCGGCCACATATTTCTGCTGCCAGCACTGCGGGTGATGCTGGGGTTCGAGGCTGAACCCCGCCCGCGCCAAACCGCCACCCTAACGCAAGACATGCCCGCCAACGGCCCTCGTGAGCATTACATGCGGGCGCGGGTAGTGGGCGACCAGATCACCCCGTTTCCCCGCCAAGACAGCGCGTTATTAACAGTGTTATCAGACGCCAATGCATTGCTGATCCAGCCCGTCGATGCGCCCGAAATCAGCAAAGGCACGCGGGTCGATTATATCGCGCTGAGCTAGGGTTCTTAAAGGGCAGGTCTCGTCGTGATAACGACCTTTTCGGGAGAGTGCCGGGAGAGTGCAAAGGCGCGTTGCCTAGGCCTGGCGTCAGCGCAGCAATTTGGCTTTATAGACAAAACTGCCGAACGGGATCATCGAGGCAAGAACGCCGATGCCGGTTAGGCGGGCATCAATCCGGCCTTTGACAAAATGCAGCAGCAGGATGGTGATAAAAC
Source organism: Marinosulfonomonas sp. PRT-SC04 (assembly GCA_001321835.1). The sequence goes on along the minus strand of JPUR01000232.1, from coordinate 10,709 downwards.
CAAGGAACAGCGCGCCGTGCACTGGGCCGATCAGCTTGACCACAATCGGCAAATCAAACCAGTATTTCAACGGCAGCCCGACAAAGACCAGCGCGATCAAAGACGTGCCCTCAAACAGGGCGGCAGTGCGCAACCAACGCAGCTTTTGGGTTTGCATGACAAGGCTCGTTTCCAATAGGGGTTTCAGGCTATGATAGCAAAGCCCGCCCCACAGCGGCATGCGGCATATTGGGCGGACACGCGCGTGGCGACTGTTGACACAAAACGGGAACATGTGTAGAACAGGCGTCGAACGCCACACATAGGGGCGGATTTGACTGACTTCGGAGAGCGACATTATGCTAACGCGCAAGCAATTGGAATTACTAGATTTTGTTAATAAACGAGTGAAAAATGACGGGGTTCCGCCCTCTTTCGATGAAATGAAAGAAGCGTTGGGCCTGCGCTCCAAATCAGGTATTCACCGGCTGATCACGGCACTGGAGGAACGTGGGTTCATCCGGCGGCTGGCGCATCGGGCCCGTGCGATCGAAATCATCAAACTGCCGGAGGCCTTGGGGGGCGCGGCGCAAACGGGTGCAGCACCTGGCTTTGCTCCGCTGGTCATCACCGGTGACAAGGTTGATCCGCCGCGCGGTGCACTTGCGGTGATCACCGCGTATGCCGTCGAGCTGCCGGTGATGGGCCGGATTGCGGCGGGCACCCCGATCGAGGCCATCAGCGAAGTGTCGCATAATGTGGCGGTTCCGGGTCAGATGGTGGCCGGCCAAGGGCATCACTATGCGCTCGAGGTCAAGGGCGATTCGATGATTGATGCTGGCATTAACGATGGCGATGTGGTGGTGATCCGCGAGACTTCGGTGGCCGAAAACGGTGATATCGTGGTGGCGCTGATCGAAGGTCATGAAGCGACCTTGAAACGCTTTCGGCGCAAGGGCAATATGATTGCGCTTGAGGCCGCCAACCCCGCCTATGAAACCCGCTTGCTGCCCGAGGGCCAAGTCAAAGTTCAGGGTCGTTTGGTTGGATTAATTCGCACCTATTAAAGCGTTGAAACATAATAATCCATACAACTTCAGACAAAAGCGCGCCTCAGGGTATGCTCAGCGGGAATTCCAAAACCTGTGCCCAACCCGCGCCTTTGTCGTGACCACCCGCAGCCCGGCCTCATCCAAATAAATTGCCAGCGCGCCGGTTTTCTTCAGCGACATAGCGTCAATCATTGTGCAAGCCCGCTGACCATCTAACTCTGCCCCCACAAATTTAGCAGATGTCACCACCCAGCGCCCAGCCACACATTCGTCCATCAAACGCGCCTGCGCGCCCCTGCCGGTCAGATGCACAAACCGCTGCCCGCCCACCTCAAACCGTCGCACGCCTTTTTCACCGCTAAACCCGATCCGCTGCGCAGCATCTGCCTGTTTAATCCCCGCATCGCCATCATTTACCAGCCAGTTTCGGGCCGAAAAACTATCGCCACGCGGCTTGCTCAACGCACGCCCCTGCGGCCCCATCAGACCAACCAGCCCACCACTTTGCGAGATCAGCACGGCGGGGCGCGTTGTCATTCCCCACAACCCCAGCCCGACCAGCGCCACCAAAATCCCTACATACCGCAGCCGCCCCTGCCACAAGATCAACCACAACATTCCAAGCCCGATCAGCGGCAACACCACCGGCATCGGCGTCACCACATGGCTGATGGCACCATCCAGCTCCGCAATCCACTGCGCAACCCCGAGGATCCACACCACCCCAAACCGCATAATCCCCAGACCAATCCACGCCAATCCCAGCGGATACAACACCGCAGCCACCACCGCCGCCGGCACCACCAAAATGCCCATCAACGGCACCGTCAACATATTGGCCAACAGCCCATAATGGGCGATCTGGTTGAAATGCGCCGCCCCAATCGGCGCTGTCGCCGCCCCCGCGACGAACGACGAAATCAGCACCGCCAAAACGGGGCGCAACAGCCGTGGCACCGCGCTGTTGTCAAGGTGCTGCAAGGCACCGAACACCGCGACCAGCGCGGTGGTGGCGGCAAACGACATCTGAAAACCAGGCCCGGTCAAGGCTTCCGGGCGACGGATCAGCACAATGATCGCCGCCAAAGCCACCGCGCGCAACGTCAAAGCGCGCCGATCAAACAACACCGCCACCAACATGACGGCGACCATAATAAAGGCGCGTTCCGTCGCGACATTGCCGCCAGACAGCGCCAGATATCCCGCCCCCGCCAACAAGGCCCCACTGGCCGCGATCTTCTTGGTCGCAAAACGCAAATTGACCAGCGGCACCAAGGCCAATCCGTAGCGCAACGCCCCAAACACAAACGCTGTCAAAAGCCCCATATGCAGCCCCGAAATCGCCAGTAAATGCGCCAGATTTGAGGCCCGTAATTGCCCCAACATCTCGCGCCGCATCCCCGAGCGATCACCGGTCATAATCGCCGCCGCAAACGCCCCAGCATCCCCAGGGATGATCGCCTGAACCCCCGCAGAAATTTGCATCCGCAACCGGTTTATAAACAACCCCGCCTGCCCCGCCGCAACCGGCTCCAGCATCAATACCGGCGTGCGCGAATAACCAACCGCGCCGAGGCTCATGAACCACGCCATCCGCTGAAAATCAAACCCGTCAGGTTCCACCGGCCCTTGCGGAGCTGACAAATGCCCCGTCAGAATCACCACCATGCCGGGTTCGGGCGCAATAAAGGTTTGCTTGCTGTGCAGGGTGACACGGACTTTGGCAGGGGTGCGCGACGTTGGCGTGCGTTCCAAAACAACCCGATCCAGCGTCAGGCGCATCTTGTCAGACCTTGAGCGATCAACCTTGACCACCCGCCCCTCGATCGGGCCATAATAGCGAAATCCCAGCACCGGCTCCGCCACCATTTTGGCCCGCGTCCCCGCCAGCATCAGGCCCGTGCAGATCAACAGCAGAGCCAAAAACACCAACCGCAGACGATCACCCAGCCACATTGCAGCCGCTGCCAGCCCAACCATCAACGCTGCCAATGTTGCATAGGCACCGGAATCAGGTTCGGTTGGCAGGCTAAAATACGTGCCGACCCCGATGGCCAAAAACACCGGCACCCAAGCGCTCAGATGCCCGCGCTGGCCCAGAACCAGATCAATCAGGTTGGGGAATTGCCGCACTCTTGTCCTCGCCTTCGCACCCTATTAATATAGCCTTAACACTACCCCCTCATGGTTTCCAAAAGGTTAACAATACATTATGCTTGCATCTGCATCCTCCCGCCCTGTCGTCACCCGTTTTGCCCCCTCGCCGACCGGATATCTGCATATCGGAGGCGCCCGCACAGCCCTTTTCAACTGGTTGTTTGCCCGCCACCACGGAGGCAAATTCCTACTGCGTATCGAAGACACCGACCGTGCCCGATCAAACCCCGAGGCCACTGCCGCAATTTTACGCGGGATGGCATGGCTGGGGTTGGACCATGATGGCGAGGTGATCAGCCAATTTGAGCGCGCCGAGCGCCACGCCGAGGTTGCGCATCAAATGCTGGAGGCCGGCCACGCCTATAAGTGTTTCTCGAGCCAAGACGAGATCGCCGCCTTTCGCGAGGCCGCCCGTGCCGAGGGTAAATCCACCTTATTTCTAAGCCCATGGCGTGACGCCGATGCGGCCAGCCACCCCGATGCCCCCTATGTGATCCGCATGAAAGCACCCCGAGAGGGGCAGACTGTGATTGAAGATCAGGTTCAAGGCGACGTGAAATTTGAAAATAAATTGCTAGATGACATGATTTGTTTACGTTCTGATGGCACACCTACCTATATGCTGGCTGTTGTTGTTGATGATCATGATATGGGCGTGACGCATGTTATTCGGGGTGACGACCACCTGAACAATGCCGCCCGCCAAACGTTGGTGTATGCCGCGATGGGCTGGGATGTGCCGGTGTGGGCGCATATTTCGCTGATCCATGGGCCGGATGGTAAAAAGCTATCCAAACGCCATGGCGCGCTTGGGGTCGAAGAATATCAGGCGATGGGGTATCCAGCGTCGGCGATGCGCAACTATCTGGCTCGACTTGGCTGGAGCCACGGGGATGACGAGTTTTTCACCACCGATCAGGCGGTTGAATGGTTTAATTTGGCCGGTATTGGCAAATCACCCTCGCGGTTTGACTTTAAGAAGCTGGATAATATTTCTGGCCAACACATTGCCGCTACGGAAGATACAGAACTGCTCGCGCAAATCGAAGGCTTTTTGGCAGCCACCAACCAACCCGCGCTAAATGACGCACAAAAAACACTGATGCTAAACGGGCTATATTGCCTGAAAGAACGTGCCAAAACAATTCCGTTACTTCTTGAAAAGGCTGAATTTATCCTGTGCAGTAGACCCATTGTGCCGGATGAGAAAGCCGCGAAACTTTTGGATGATGTATCCCGTGGTATACTGCATCAATTGACGCCCCGCTTGCAAAATGTTAGCTGGACACGCGAGGTATTGGAACAGGTCGCAACCGAGGTTGCTGAGGCCAATGATGTCAAATTTGGCAAACTCGCAGGCCCGCTTCGGGCAGCATTGGCGGGTCAAACAGCAACCCCCAGTGTTTTTGATATGATGCTGGTTATCGGGCGTGAAGAAACCATTGCTCGGCTGACCGATGCCACGGGCTAAAGCACATAGGCTTTTGTCAAAACGATCACCGCAATTCTGCCCGCGATCCGCGCGGACGGGACAACGATAGGAACAAAGATGACCGACAGCAATAAGACAGCCACCCTGACGTTTAATGGAAAAACGCTTGAGCTTCCGATCTATTCTCCCACTGAAGGGCCGGATGTTATCGACATTCGTAAACTTTATAGCGAGGGCGGGGTTTTCACCTATGATCCAGGCTTCACATCGACAGCGGCCTGTGATTCATCGATCACTTATATTGATGGGAACAAAGGCATCTTACTGCACCGCGGTTATTCAATTGAACAGCTGACTGAAAACTCTCACTATCTTGAGGTCTGTTATCTGCTGCTTTATGGCGACCTGCCCACCGCCGAACAACTGGAAGACTTTGAATACCGCGTCACCCATCACACCATGCTGCATGAACAGATGTTGAACTTCTTCAGAGGGTTTCGACGTGATGCGCCACCAATGGCGATCATGGTGGGTGTGGTCGGAGCGATGTCGGCGTTTTACCACGATTCGACTGATATTAGCGACCCACACCAGCGCGAAGTGGCCTCGATCCGAATGATCGCCAAAATGCCAACAATTGCGGCGATGGCATTCAAATATTCGCAAGGACAGCCGTTTGTCTCGCCGCGCAATGATCTGGATTATGCCTCGAACTTCTTGCGCATGTGTTTTTCTGTTCCGACCGAAGACTACGAAGTCGATCCGATTTTGGCCCGTGCTATGGACCGTATTTTCACCCTGCACGCCGATCACGAGCAAAACGCCTCGACCTCGACAGTGCGTCTGGCAGGCTCCTCTGGTGCCAACCCGTTCGCTTGTATTGCCGCTGGCATTGCTTGTTTGTGGGGGCCTTCGCATGGCGGCGCCAATCAGGCATGTTTGGAAATGCTTGAAGAAATCGGCACGGTTGACCGGATCCCTGAATTCATTGCCCGCGCCAAGGATAAAAATGATCCGTTCCGCCTGATGGGCTTTGGCCACCGCGTTTACAAAAACTTTGACCCGCGCGCCACGGTGCTGAAAGAAAGCGCTGACGAAGTGCTGGCCTTGATGGGTATCGAGAACAACCCGAAACTTCAGGTTGCCAAAGCGCTGGAAAAAGCCGCGCTGGAAGATCCCTATTTCATCGAGAAAAAACTGTTCCCGAATGTGGATTTTTATTCGGGCATTATCCTCGAGGCGATGGGCTTCCCAACCTCGATGTTCACACCGATTTTCGCACTGTCACGCACGGTTGGCTGGATTTCGCAGTGGAAAGAAATGCTGGACGATCCACAGCTGAAAATTGGTCGTCCACGCCAACTGTACCAAGGCGAGAGCTTCCGCGAATATGTGAATGTTGAAGATCGCTAGATCGCAGGCAATTTGCAAAACCAAAAAGGCCGCCCCAATGGGCGGCCTTTTTCATCACACCCCAAGCCGCATTTTAGCTAAACTAGGACGAAGGTATAACGCGTACAATTACAAAACATGTCGGGCCGACCAAAACACTAATAGAGCTAACGACCTTCAAAGTTTGCCGGACGTTTTTCTAAAAAGGCCAACACACCTTCTTTAAAATCCCGGGTTTTGCCGCATTCACCTTGCAGCTTGGCCTCAACGGCAAGCTGTTCATCCAGTGTGTTCTCAAATGATCCGCGAATGGCCTGCTTCACATGCGCGTAGGCCACGGTTGGGCCTTTGGCCAATGTGGCAGCACGTCCCTGCCAATGCGTGGAAAAACTGTCATCCGCCACCGCTTCCCAGATCATACCCCAATCGGCGGCTTGCTTGGCTTTGATCGGCTCGGCAAACAGGGCAGCCCCCATCGCTTTGGCGGCCCCCATTTGGCGCGGCAACCAGTAGGTGCCGCCGGCATCAGGGATCAGCCCTATGCGGGTAAAGGCTTGCAGAAAGATGGCCGATTCGGTGGCGATCACCACATCGGCGGCCAGTGCAAGATTGGCCCCAGCCCCGGCAGCAGCCCCATTCACCGCAGCAATCGTCGGGATCGGGCATTCAAAAATCGCCGTTAACATCGGCACATATTCATCCCGCAGCGTGCGCTCCAGGTCAATATCCGCTGCATTGGCACGGTCGCCCAGATCTTGACCTGCGCAAAATGCACGACCATTGCCGGTGATCACCAACACCCGCGCCGATGTGCCCGCCGCAATCACCGCATGGGTGATTTCAGCCCGCATCTGGGTGTTCAAAGCGTTCATCACATCCGGACGGTTAAGGGTCAAAACCGCGATATCATCGCTTAGATCGAGCAGGATTGTGGAATAATTCATGTCGCGCCTCCTAATAACGTTGCCCATAGGAATACCGTTTTGGGCCCCAATTGAAAGAGCAACATAACGTAATTTCACCACATGTTCTGCTGCTTAGTCTTTCAGAAGTTCGGCCAGACGCTGCTCTTCTTCTTTGGACAAATCGGCCCCAGCCACATTTTGCGCAGTGGCGCGCCCACGCGCATATAAAAATCCAACCAGCAAACCGAACAACAGCAGCACCGGACCGGCCACATAAAGGATGATGTTCGCCCCCCCCCAAGTTGGTCGCATCAGCACATATTCCCCATAGCGCGAGACCATAAAATCCAGAATTTGCTGATCGGTTTTATCATCAACCAGCAATTCCCGCACCAACAGGCGCAGATCGCGCGCAATACCGGCATTGGATTCATCTATGTTTTCCCCCTGACACACCACGCACCGCAGCTCTTGGCTCAAAGCACGCGCCCGCCCTTCAAGCACAGAATCAGATAGCACCTCATCAGGCAAAACCGCAAACGCAGGACTGGCCAGCAAAGTAAATATCAGGATCAGATGTTTCATTCCGGTTTACTCCGCTGCGGCCATTGCCATTTTTTGTTGCTTACGCGCTCCGGCCGCAACACGGTAGCGCCGGTCAGTCAAGCTGACCAATCCGCCAAGTGCCATCAGCATACAACCCGCCCAAATCCAGCTGGCGAACGGCTTGATATACGTGCGGACCGCCCAGCCACCACCAACTTGTGGATCGCCAATCACCAGATAAATATCACGCAGAAACCCGTTGTGGATTGCCGCTTCAGTGGTCGGCATCCCCTGCACCGGATAGAAGCGGTTTTCGGGTATCAACGTGGTGATCAACTTGCCATTCTGGGTGACCGACATCACGCCTTTGGTGCTGATATAGTTCGGTCCCTGCTCACGGTTCACTTTAAGCAAGGTGATTTCCAAATTGCCGACGGTGAACGGCTCGTTCAATTGGGTCACCCGGATGTCCTCTTCGCTCCACGCGGTCAGGCAGGCAACGCCAAGAATGGTAATGCCAAAACCGGCATGCGCCAGCCCCTTGCCCCAATCGGCGCGCGGCAACCGGAACAGGCGAAAAAATCGCCCCGAAAGATCACCGCGTCCAGTACGCATCCACAGATCTTTGGACGATCCCAGCACCAACCAAACGCCAAGCCCAACCCCAACCGGACCAAGCGCGCTGCGACCGGTTTGCATGCTCCAGATCAGCAGCCCTGCGGCCACGGCCAACGCCATGATGCCCGTCATCGTTTTGATCGCGCGCCCCAAACGGGCCCGTTTCCAAGGCAGGATCGCGCCGATTGGCATGATCACCGCCAGCGCCACCATGAACGGGGTGAAAGCCATGTTGAAAAATGGCGCCCCGACCGACAGTTTTCGATCGAACGTCACCTCGGCGATCAGCGGCCATATCGTGCCAATGAACACCACGAATGCCGCAACCGCCAGCAGGATGTTGTTCAACACCAAAGCGGTTTCGCGGCTGGCCATCGAGAACACGCCCTTGGCCTCCATCGCATGGGCACGAATTGCAAACAGAATTAGCGCACCGCCGGTGAAAAACGCCAGAATGAACAGGATGAACATGCCGCGCGAAGGATCGGTGGCGAAAGCATGCACCGAGGTTAGAACCCCAGAACGCACGATAAATGTGCCGATCAAAGAGAAGCCGAACGCCAGGATCGACAGAAGAATGGTCCAGCTTTTCAACGATTCGCGTTTTTCCACCACGATCGCCGAATGCAGCAGGGCGGCAGCGATTAGCCACGGCATGAAGGACGCATTTTCAACCGGGTCCCAGAACCAAAAACCGCCCCAACCCAGCTCGTAATAAGCCCACCAAGAGCCAAGCGCGATGCCGATGGTTAGGAAAATCCACGCCGCCAAGGTCCATGGCCGCACCCAGCGCGCCCATGCGGCATCGACCCGTCCCTCGATCAAAGCGGCAACCGCAAAACTGAACGACATCGACAGGCCGACATAGCCCAAATAGAGGAATGGTGGATGAAACGCGAGGCCCGGATCTTGCAACAACGGGTTCAAATCTTGACCATTAAATGGCGGATTTAGCAGGCGCACAAACGGGTTTGAAGTGAACAGAACAAAGCCGATAAAAGCCACGCCAATGCTGGATTGTACCGCCAACACCCGCGCCCGCAAGCTGGGCGGCAGATTGGCGCCAAACCACGCAGCGCATGCACCAAACAGAGTTAAAATCAGCACCCACAGCAGCATCGAGCCCTCATGATTGCCCCAAACCCCCGCGACTTTGTAGAGCATCGGTTTGGCGGTGTGCGAGTTCTGCACCACCACCCGCAAGGAAAAATCCGAGGTGACAAAAGCGTAAGTTAGTGCCGCGAATGCAAAGGCGGTCAGAAAAAACTGTGCGTTGGCAGCAGGCACGGCCACCGCCATCCACCCCGGCCAGCGCTTATGGGCCCCGATAAGAGGAATAATCGCCTGCACAATGGCAACGGCGAACGCGAGGATCAGGGCGAAATGGCCAAGTTCAATAATCATAGAATCATTATAAGCGGCGGTTTAGGTCAGGCCAATAACAAAACGTAATATCTAGATGGACGCATTGTCACAATCAGATCAGTTGGGCGATGCCCCCGCCCACCATTCGGTCAGGGCGGCGTTGCTGTCCGATTTTGTTGCCTGTTTGTCGATATTGTGATCAGCCACATTCGGGCTCAGCGCATTCAGACTGCGAATGTTTTCAACCACTTGAGGTACCCGCAGCATGGTATCTGCGATTGATCTCTGAAAGGCTTGGCCTTTGAATTGATGGCGTGCGCCGAAATAGAACGACACGATCGCCCCCAGCAACCACCACAGGGGTTCTGGCACCAAGGCAAGGCCCTGCATGCGGGAGGCAAACCAGATCGGATCGACCATAGCCGAGACAAACAACCCCAAGGTGCCAAACGCCAACAATGGGCGCGGCAGCCGGTTGATCCCGTCCATAAAGCGATCAAACCCGCCATCTTGCGCATGGATAAACTCCTGCCCATGTTGGGTCAGCGCTTGGGTTTGCAAAGCGGTACTGCGCACAGCCCCAGCTTCGGCGTTCTCACGGAACACTTCGGCCGTTTGCACCACCACATTGCGCCCGCCACCAAAAACCAGCGTGAATATTTTTTCAATCAAGCCCATTTTTCTGTCCTTTCACGGTGTTCAGAATCGGTGAGGTGAAACCTTGGCGCGATGAAATCTTCGGCCCGCTTGATCCAGCCGCCCTTGCCACCATCACGGCGGCACGCGTATTTTCGGCTGGCGGGGCGCGCATCCGCCAAGGCGTAGTAATAATTGCGCCGTGCAATGCCGTAAGCGTCGGCCAGATGGTTTGGCGCTGCCGCCATTGCCGATTGCGCCGCCGTGATGGTTTGCGGTCCGATGCCACCATCTACCCCGATGGCATGGCCCATTTTCACCAACAAACGCTGCAAAATTTTTACCGCATTGGCGCCAGCGTTGACATACATATCAAACACCGAGGCCTGTAACGCTTTGGGCAAATCGGCCACCCGTGGGCGCTTGTAATAATGATTGATGAAAATATCGACGGCTTGCGAGCGACTGAACGACTACCGGCAGATGCCGGTAGGTTCCCGTTTGGAATGTAATTCCAGATACTGAAGTATCACATCGTCCGTGACATTTCCGCTGGTGGTCGAGAAATATCCCCGCGCCCAAAACCGCTGACCCCAATAGCGTTTGCGCAACTCTGGAAATTCGCGT
>JPUR01000231.1 GCA_001321835.1 Marinosulfonomonas sp. PRT-SC04 | reverse complement strand
GTCATAGGGTCCATCCTTGGAGAGTTTTAATCTCCAGTAAACCCGGGGCGATTCACATTGACCAAACGGCGAGCCCCCAAGCGAGCCAAACAGCCAACCCCAAGGATTGCCCGCGCTCTTTCGCTATCGGCTAAATCAGAGCGCAGACTTGCCAACTGGGGCTGTGATTATTCCGAAAGCCAATAGGGCATCGCCAGCTCCTGATATATCAGGCATTCCGAAATGAATAGCGCCATAACGCTCGATTACGTTCCCACGCTCAGCTGTAACCCGTCATAGGCGGGGACGATGTGATCCGGCGTTTCGGCCGCCACTTCGGCGTAATCCAGATCAATGTGCATGTTGGTCAGCACCGCGCGTTTGGGGGCGGCGCGCTTGATCCACTCGAGGGAGCGTTCCAGATGCACATGGCTGGGGTGCGGTTTGCGGCGCAGCGCGTCCAGCACCCAAAGATCGAGGCCCTTCAACAGCTCCCATGTGGTGTCGGGAATCTCGGACACATCGGGCATATAGGCGAGGTTGTCGATGCGAAAGCCCAACGCCTTGATTTGTCCGTGCTGCACGGGCAGGGGGGTTAGGGTGATGTCGCCGCCGGCCCCGGAAATGGTCACATCGCCCTCAATGGTGTGCATGTCGCAGATCGGCGGATAGTTCGAGCCTTCCGGTGTGACAAAGGCATAGCGAAACCGCGTATACAGATCATTCTGGGTCGGCATATCGGCCCAGACCGGCATCCGTTGTTTGGTGTTGAAAACGATCATCCGCAGATCATCCAGCCCATGCACATGGTCGGCGTGGGCGTGGGTGTAGATGACGGCATCAAGCTTGGAGATGCGGGCCGTCAGCAGTTGCTGACGCATGTCGGGCGACGTATCAATCAGCACGCGGGTTGTGCCGGTCTCGCTGGTTTTTTCCAACAACAGAGAGCAACGCAAACGGTTGTTTTTCGGATTTTCAGGATCGCAAGCACCCCAAACGCCGCCAATCCGCGTCACCCCGCCGCTGGAGCCACAGCCAAGGATGGTGGCGCGCAATTCTGCCATTACGCGGCCCCGTTATAGGCGGCGACTTTGGTGAATAGACGCTCAAAGTTGGCCTCGGTCTGGCGGGCGAAATCGGTGTATTCCATGCCAAAAGCTTCAGCCCCGATGCGGGCGGTGAAAGCGGTGTAGGCTGGCTCGTTGCGTTTGCCGCGATGTGGCGGCGGGGCCAGATAGGGCGCGTCGGTTTCGATTAAGATGCGCTCCACTGGAGCTGCGGCGAAAATCTCGCGCAGCGCGGTGGATTTTGGAAAGGCCGAGATGCCTGACATCGACAGATAGAACCCCAGATCCAGTGCTGCTTTGGCCAGCGGTGCCGAGGAAGAAAAACAATGCATGACACAAGAATAAGCCCCCGCCGCATGTTCCTCGGCCAAGATCTGCGCCATGTCATCATCGGCGGCGCGCGCGTGGATGATCAGCGGCAGGCCGGTTTGGCGGGCGGCCTCGATATGGATGCGCAGGCTTTGTTTTTGAATGTCTTTGCTCTCGACGGTGTAGTGGTAATCCAGACCGGTTTCGCCGATGCCAACGAACTTGGGATGCGCGGCTAGGGCCACCAATTCCTCAACCGTTGCCAGCGGCTCATCGGCGGCACTCATCGGGTGGGTGCCAGCGGCAAAAAACACTGGCGCGTGGGCCTCGGCAATGGCGCGCACCTGATCAATTTGGCGCAGTTTTGTGCAGATCGTGACCATGCGTTTGACCCCTGCCGCCAAGGCGCGCTCAATCACTTGCGGCAATTCATCCGCAAAATCTGGGAAATCCAGATGGCAGTGGCTGTCGGTAATCTCGGGTATTATTTGGGTCATGAATTGGCCTTCTACACGGCAAGCTTTGTCGCGGTTGCGTTGATCTTTAGAACCATATCAAGGATGAGCGCGGCGGGGTCAAGGTTGACGGCTTTTCCGTGCCGTGCCCGCGCCCCAAGGCTTTGTTGCAATTCGGCCCAGCGTCGTGCTGCGTGGTGGTTCGGGGCCAGCCGCGACAGCAATGCCGCCTCGCCATTGGCCGCTTCAATCACTGGTGGGCCATTGATACCTGCTCGGGCCACACGGGCCAAAACCAGATCCATCAGGCCCAGCAGCAGATCATAGCGCGGCTCTTTGGTTTTGCCGACCACGCTTTCGGCCAGTCGCAACGCGCGCGATCGATCCAGCTGCGGCAGGGTGGAAAACAGGCCGATAATTTCCTGATAGGTCTCAAGGCCATCCAGATTGGTCAGGCGCAACGCTTCGCCGACGGAGCCGCCAGCAAGCGCCGCCAGTTGGGTCGGGGTGGCGCTGGGGCTGGCACCCGCTTTGGCCAGCGCGTCGGCCATATTTTCAGGTGACAATGGATGGCAGCGCAGCTCGCGACAACGCGAGCGGATTGTCGGCAACAGCCGCGAGGGTTGGTGGCTGATTAGGAACATAGTGGTCAGCTCTGGCGGCTCTTCCAGCAGTTTTAGCAGCGCATTGGCAGCATTGACGTTCATCTCGTCGGCGGTGTCGATAATCACCACGCGCCGGCCACCATCAGCGGCGGAGAGGGAGAAAAAGCCTTTTAATTTTCGTGCCTCATCAACCGTAATCACCGATTTCAGTTTCTTGGCTTTGTCATCCCACGCGCGGCGCAACAGGAACAGGCGCGGCTCGGACAGCACCAACATGCGGCGTGCCACGGGATGATCATCCGAGACATCAAGGTTGGTTGGCGGGGTGGCGTCGCCAAACATTGACGGCCCATCCTGAGCGGGTTCGGCCAACAAGAAGCGCGCCAATTTCCACGCCAATGTGGCTTTGCCAACCCCGCGCGGGCCAGTGACCAGCCACGCGTGATGCAAACGCCCCAACGTGTAGGCCTCGAGAAACGAGGCTTCGGCCTTGGATTGGCCAATCAGGCAGTGGGTTTCGCGCGGGTGCGGCGCGCCCTCGATACGGTCGGGCTCGGGGCGGTCAATGTCGGTGCTCATGATAAATGTCTGCTTGCCGTTTTGAAGATCTCGGACGCGATCACGTTGATCTCGCGGGCCCCGTCAATCAGATGGCAGCGGTCGGGATATTCCTTGGCCAAGGCCAGAAAACCGGCGCGCAATTTTTCCTGAAATCCCAAGCCCAATTCCTCAAATCGGTCTTCGCCAGATTTGCGGGCCAGCCCACGGCTTAGAGCGGCGCTCGGGTTCATGTCGATGATAAATGTCAGGTTCGGCTCAAGGCCGATCATCTGGGTATGCAGCGCGTCGACCACATCGCGTAACGCGGCCCGTGCGGCCCCCTGATAAACGCGGGTTGAATCTGCGAAACGGTCTGAAATTACGATTTTACCGGCGGCCAAGGCGGGTGCGATGGTTTTCTCTAGGTGGTCGCGCCGGGCCGCGGTGAACAGCAGGATTTCGGTTTCCGCCGACCAGCGATCAGGCTCGCCCTCGACCAGCAGGCGGCGGATTTCCTCGGCCCCCTCGCTGCCGCCCGGCTCGCGGGTCAACAGGGTGTCAAAGCCTTGTGTTTGTAGGGCCTCAGACAGCAAGCGGGCTTGCGAGGATTTGCCCGAGCCATCAATGCCCTCAAATGTGATGAAGCTGCCTATGCTCATTATAACAAGTCCTGCGCGCTCCCGGCGATTTGTTTTAACAGCAGTTTGGTCGCGGTGCGTAGGCGGGGTAAAAAACCGCCCCGCGCAATGCCGCGATCCGCCACCAGTGGCAGGCGGGCATCCGGCAGGCCGCCACCGCGTTTGATTACCAATTCGGCCAGTTGCTGACCTTGTTTGATCGGCGCCTCAATCGGGCTGCGATAGCTGATTGTTGCCTCCAGTTTATCCCGGTTCAGGGTCGGCACCAGCAGGCGCAAATCATCAGGCGCCACCAGACCAACGCGACTGACTTCGCCCATCCAGACATCAGCCTGTGCGAGCATATGACCCTTTGGCGCGACTTGTTTTTCAACGAATTGTCGGAAGGCCCAATTGACGATACGCTCGGCCTCTTCGGCGCGGGCTTTGGCGCTTTTTAGGCCGGAAATCACGAACACAATGCGCCGGTTGCCCTGTTTGGCTGACCCAACCAAACCATAGCCCGCTTCCGAGGTGTGGCCGGTTTTAAGACCGTCGGCGCCAATGCCCAACTTTAACAATGGGTTGCGGTTGTATTTATTTTGCGGGGCGCGGCCATCAAACAGGAATTCGGTTTCGGAAAATAGAGGGTAGAAGGTTGGAAAGCGGGTGATCAACCGGTTGGCTAAAATTGCCAAATCATGCACGCTCATCCGGTGGCCCGCCTGTGGCCAGCCGTTCGAGTTGGTGAAGTGCGAATTGGTCATGCCAAGCTCTTTGGCCCGCACCGTCATCATCCGCGCAAACCCGGCCTCGGTGCCATCAATGGACAGCGCTTC
This sequence comes from Marinosulfonomonas sp. PRT-SC04, assembly GCA_001321835.1. The sequence goes on along the minus strand of JPUR01000231.1, from coordinate 2,247 downwards.
GGCCAAAACTGCGGCGGCGTCATTGCCCGACAGCACGATCACACCGCGGATCAGATCCTCGACGCTGACACGGTCTGAGGTGTTCAGGAACATGGTCGAGCCTTGATAATCCATCGCGTGTTGCGAGACCGGAATGAGGTCATTCAGCAGCAAGCGCCCATCTTCCAGCGCCTCGAACACCATATTCAGGGTCATCAATTTCGACATCGATGCAGGTGGCAGCGGCAAGTCGGCGTCTTTGGCCAACAGCACCGTGCCGGTGGTGTGGTCGATCACATAAGCCGCCGTTGCCCGTGTATCAAATTGGGCCCGTAAAGGCAGGGTCGCGGACAGCAGGGCCAGCAGTAAAATCAGGGGCAGAGCGCGCAGGTTCATAGAGCGTTTGTCCGTATATTAATTGGTGACGGAATAGGCGTCGGCAAAGCCCAATCCTTTGATTTTATTCAGCAATGTCGTGCGCTCGCTTTTTGTTCCAGCTGGGCCAATCAACACACGCCAAAATGTTTTTCCACGGCTGGCCTGCTCTTTGATAATCGGAACCATTCCGCCTTTGCGCATGGTTTCAGCGGTTCCTGTTGCGTTGGATTGTACGTTGAAAATGCCGATCTGAATATAAGGCTTGGTCAAGGAAGATACAGATTTTGGCAGGGCTGCCGGTTTTGCAACGGGTTTGGGCATTGGTTTTGCATCGGCGGCTTCGATGGCTGCGGCGGCGGATGCGATTGGGTCCAGCGCTGTTTCTTTGATGGTTTCAGGCGCATCCAGCGTTTGGCCGCTTGGTGTGGGCACGGCTTCGGGCACCTCTTCGCGGCGCAGGGCGGTCACGTTCAGCTTGGCGGGTTGGCCCGCCAACATCCCGAGCGCCTCGGCGGCCCCTGAGGACACCTGAAGTTTCGGCCCTGGGTTCTCACGCTCGCGGCGAAACAATGCGCCGATGACGAATTTTCCGTTGGCGGTGTTGCGGACAATCACCCGCTCGGGGTCTGTCACTGACGGATGCGCAACCCAGACGCCGCCCAATGAGGGGCGCCCGTCCCAAAGGCCAGTATCCGTCACTTGAAACACATCCGGTGATTCAACATCGCGTTCGACCAGACGGGTCAATTTACTGTCGGCCGGTGCCGCAGCTTGGCTTTGATTGCTGTTCTTTTTGAAGGGGTTGAAGGTTTGACCATCCTCGCAGGCGGCCAGTGTGAATGCCACGCTGGTCAAAAGCGAGAGCTTCCCGATCGTTGACCAAACCCCAAAATGCCTGTTTGTCATGCCTTGCCCTCTTATATTTTGCGCCATCTTTGTGACGCTCAACCACCGATTTTCGGCGTAATCACTCGATATAACACACACCTTTTTTGATGTGTTTGGCAGCAGTGTAGCGCCACTGGTGTTTCATGGGAAGAGTGCATGGCGATGTCGGGGCGATGTCGGCGAAATTCCCCATGAATTAGGTGCTTTAAGAATCAGATCGTTCCCTATAGGGACGGTCTAGTCGGAGGAGTGGCAGAGTGGTCGAATGCACCGGTCTTGAAAACCGACGAGGGTGAGAGTCCTCCCAGGGTTCGAATCCCTGCTCCTCCGCCACAATTATCGGCTAACGATCTGAGATTAATCATTATTTTTAATTTCCTTAGGGTTGGGGTACACTTCAGGGTACAAAACTGAACCAAGCGCTCAATTGTGGCCTTAGTGCCCACAATATATCTTGGGCATTGTAAGGTGACACAGATGTAAGGTGACACAGATACTTGCAGTAATGAGCACACCCGAGTTGAAGCGCGCTGTTCTGAGTTGAGGCACTGTTTTTAAAAGAAAATAATCAATAATGCAGCGTACCAACAGAGCGGACCGCTTGTCATTCAGTAAACACCAAAAAGAGCTGTTTAAGACCGATTGAAGCGACTATGAGGATTGGCCACTGGATTGTCAAACCGCCGCTCATAGGGTCATAAAGGCATATTTATAAGGGGTTTAAGGGGCTGATTGCCCTGGCTGGCAAGTCATAATTCAAAACCCGAACATGCAAAAGCTTTTGCATGTTGGTAATTCCTTTTGCATGTTCTTCTTAAGAGATTGATTTTACAGTATTTACTGAACGACTACCGGCAGATGCCGGTAGGTTCCCGTTTGGAATGTAATTCCAGATACTGAAGTATCACATCGTCCGTGACATTTCCGCTGGTGGTCGAGAAATATCCCCGCGCCCAAAACCGCTGACCCCAATAGCGTTTGCGCAACTCTGGAAATTCGCGT
>JPUR01000230.1 GCA_001321835.1 Marinosulfonomonas sp. PRT-SC04 | reverse complement strand
CCAGAACCGTGTAAACTGCCTTGGCTGCATAGCGCCCGTCCTGCTTGACCTTGTACTGAACGACTACCGGCAGATGCCGGTAGGTTCCCGTTTGGAATGTAATTCCAGATACTGAAGTATCACATCGTCCGTGACATTTCCGCTGGTGGTCGAGAAATATCCCCGCGCCCAAAACCGCTGACCCCAATAGCGTTTGCGCAACTCTGGAAATTCGCGT
>JPUR01000229.1 GCA_001321835.1 Marinosulfonomonas sp. PRT-SC04 | reverse complement strand
GTTTTATCACCGGGTGAGGCTTGCAATGAATGCGGCGGTGATTTGAAGGTCTTGGACGAAGATATCAATGTATTTTAATCGCTACTTCGGCGACTACTTTTCAAACGCTGACCCTCGATGCGAAATATTTGTTGATATACTAGAACGGGATAGATTAGGAATTGCGACAAGGCAAAGTTGAGGTGGCTTTAAGATGAAAATGAAGGCTTGGCGCATAATTAGTACTATGCTATTGAAAACATTACATTTTATTAACCATACTGGGAAGGGGTTAGCCCCGCCCGAGACCTGAACCTAATCAGGTCAACCGCCTTTTTGTATTCGGTAGCTATCTCCGAATGAAAAGACCGGTTGGGCGGGGTGCAAGGCAAGCCCTACGGCGGAAACGCTAACATTTGCTGACATGAAACGCAAACAAAAAGGCGTAAACAGAATGGCACGAGGCAAAGCAATATCCCGAACAGACGATATAATTATCAGATTGGGCATAGAATGTAAGACACCCATTAGTACGATTGCGAAAGAATTGGGCCGCTCGCGCCAAACAATTTACCAAAGAATTGAACGAATGAAAGCCACCGGTGAATTTAAGCAGCTTATGCTTGATCTAGGTCCGGCGAAATGAGTGAATACCCCTATGGCAAAGGCCCCCAGAGATTAATGGCAAAAATTGCGGTTGATGCGGGGTGCAAAGGCAACACAATGGGTGTGTTTTTCTACCTTTGCGCTCAAAAAATCGATTGGGTAACTGGGCAAACCACAGAAATTAGCCACAGGACAATCGGGCAAGAGATGGGGCTTGCGTACCACGCCGTACAGCGGGCGATAACAGCCCTGATAGGGGCGGGCGTCATGAAGCATGAAAAGAAGGGCGTGGTGTGGGCTAACGGGGCAGGGAGGGCCAATATATACCAGTTTTCCCTGCAACCTACCCCCTCCCCAAAACAGGGAAGAGCCCCTCCCCAAAACAGGGAAGAGCCCCTCCCCAAAACAGGGAACCACTATATTAATCCATATATTCAAAAGAGAGGCGCAAGCGCCCACAAGGACGCCCCTAGGCGGGGCGGGGGGGATAAAGTGAGTGAGGAGAGGGCGGGAGAACTACGCCAATTCAGCCGCGACCACAAAGCCCACGGAATGGACGAAGCGCGTCGACTAAGGGATGCGCGAGAGGCGAAAAAGCACACCGGCTGAACAGGCTCGGATAGATCAGCACCAAAGAGGGCGCTACGCGCCGCATGGAATGAAGAAAAGGAAAAGTTTTGGAAAACAATTTGAACCTACCCGCGAATGTTAAACGCATTACTCATATTGGCGCGATTTATGGGCGGGTGATTGCAGTGAACAGAAAGAAACTGGGTATTGATCAGGCGGAATTGGGCAAACTGGTTTCAATGAAACAACCGGCCATTTCTCGTTTGGAGCGTGGCGAAACCCGTTTGACCATTTTCTCGAATCGGGCCCGCACCCGCGAAGGTGTGTTGCAGGTTGAAATGGCCGCCCTCAATTATCAACGCACCCGTTTGGTGAAGGCATGGACCCACCTTGAGCGTCAACGTGGCGGGCTTGGTTTTGTCGGTGGCCCCGGCGAGACCCAAATTGAATCTGACAGACGTGCTATTGATGATGCGATCACCCGCTTAAAGCGCCAGCTGGGCAAAGTGGTTCAAACCCGCAAACTGCACCGTGCAGCGCGCAAAAAAGTGCCGTTTCCGGTGGTGGCTTTGGTTGGCTACACCAATGCGGGCAAATCCACCTTGTTCAATCGCTTGACGGGCGCGTCTGTGTTCGTTGAGGATATGTTGTTCGCCACCTTGGATCCGACCATGCGCTCGCTCGAGCTGCCGTCGGGTCTTGAGATCATTCTGTCTGACACGGTTGGGTTTATTTCCGAGTTGCCAACCCAGTTGGTCGCGGCCTTTCGCGCCACATTGGAAGAAGTTCTGGATGCCGATCTGATCATCCATGTGCGCGATATTTCGCATAAAAACACTGTCGAGCAGGCCCGCAATGTCGGCCAAATTCTGGAGCAGCTTGGCTTGGCCGATGATGCGCCAATGATCGAAGTCTGGAACAAGCTGGATTTGCTGGGCGAGGATGAGCAGGCGGCGGTGATTGAACGCACCACGCGCCATGAGGATAAGTTCGCGATTTCCTCGATCACCGGTCAGGGCATGGACGAATTGCTCGAGGCGGTTTCGCTCAGTCTGGCGGTTCCGACCACGGCGCGTGAATTGTTGATCCCTTACAGTGACGGGCGCAAACGCGCGTGGCTGTTCCAAGAGGGTATCATCACCGGCGAAGACCAAACTGAAGACGGTTTTGTGGTGCAGGTTCTGTGGACCGCGCGCCAAGAAAAACATTTCCGCGACATGTAAACGCGGATTAAATTTTGCTCACCTGCGCCGGATCAAACTGGCGCAGGTTTTTAGCAACACGGCATCGGCGTTACTCGCTGAACGCAAGCTTTGCGCCGAGCGCGCCAAAAGGCCCAGCAAACACCCGTCTGATCCATGTTAAAACCTTGGGGCGCGAGATTACGTAATCGCGCGCGAGGGACGCCATCGCGCCGTAGCCGATGAAAATCACGAAGGTCAGGGCCATGAAGATGCTGGCCAGCAGGATCAAACTGTTGGTGGCGTTTGCGGTCTCTGCCGATACAAATTGCGGCAAGAACGCAGGAAGAATAAGGATAATTTCGGGTTTAGCACATTGAGAAACATGCCGTTCAGCACAATCCTTGATGTTGAAATGCTGGATTTATCCTCGGAAACCGACAGGGTTTCAGTGTCGCGTAATATGTTCCATGCCATGAAAAACAGATAGGTAACACCAAGGTATTTCAAAATCTGAAAGGCCAGCGCGCTGGTGTGCAACAACGCCGCCAACCCGATAATACTGGCAATCGCGGCCGGCAATATCCCCAATGTGCAGCCGAATGCAGCAGCGATGCTGGCGCGAAACCCTTTGCCAAGACCGATCGCCAATGTGTAAATCACCCCGGTCCCCGGCAGTAAAACCACCACGATGGATGTCACTGAACGACTACCGGCAGATGCCGGTAGGTTCCCGTTTGGAATGTAATTCCAGATACTGAAGTATCACATCGTCCGTGACATTTCCGCTGGTGGTCGAGAAATATCCCCGCGCCCAAAACCGCTGACCCCAATAGCGTTTGCGCAACTCTGGAAATTCGCGT
>JPUR01000228.1 GCA_001321835.1 Marinosulfonomonas sp. PRT-SC04 | reverse complement strand
CTTTCGATCTATTTTGAGGGGAGGTTAGACGACGTGCTCGACATCTAGGCTAACCACGTGACACGGAATTCTGAACACCCTCAATGTCTCGCCAACGCGACCAGCTCCAAGACGCAAGCCAGCTACCAGTGAAGATGCAGACGACTGACGATTTGCACGAAGTTTCATGCCACGTGCAGCGGTCGGTTCGCTACCATCGTGCCCGGGAACGATTTTTCGAGGAATGGTCAAACCTGTTTTCATTTGCATCTTTGTTGGCGGGATCTTTCGTTGTTGTCTCGCTTCTTGCCAGCGCCCCGACCTGGATCGCATTGGCATCAGGCGCAGCCGTTGCGGGAATGCAGGCGATTGAACAGGTATTCCGGTTGTCATCGAAGGCGCGCGATCACGCCGGGCTGGCAGGTGAATTTCTGAGCCTGGAACGGCAGATTGCTCTGATCCGAGAGATCAGCGATGAAGAGGTGCGCAACCTACGGGGTGGCGTGCTTTTGATCGAAACGCGGGAACCGCCGATTAAGCGCTACCTCGACTTAATCTGTCACAACCAGGTGGCGCGCGCCATTGGATCGGACGACATTGAGCCGCTCAAGTTCTGGCAGAGATGGTTTGCGCAATATCTTAATGGAGATAGCGTTCTTCAGGG
>JPUR01000227.1 GCA_001321835.1 Marinosulfonomonas sp. PRT-SC04 | reverse complement strand
CTGGGGCGGCAGGTTGCCCGAACGGATCGTTGTGCCGGTTGGTATGACGATTTGCAGGCGGGCGTTGCGAACTGACGTGGCTCCTAGTCGTGAAGCGCCTGCGATCAATCGCACCAGTTCGCCTTGTATTTAGGCGTCCAGATGCGGGCATAACCGCCTTCAATCAAGTGCTGACCTATTGTGGTCCCGTCCGGCAATCGCAGCACCACCAGAGGGCGCTTAAATACATCCAACTGACCTGAATCCTCGATCACAAGCCCATCGGTTTGTAGGTATTTCGACATTTGGGCCGTGGCCATAATTCCTAGATGGTTTTCTAGGGGGCAATCTGCATGTTGGCGAACTTCTGGGGTGTCAAACCCTGAAACGTAAGGCGCGCCACTTCCCATCGGGCGCAAATTTACGCCGTCACATTTCACAGTGTCACCATCAACCGCTGTCAAGGCAATGCAGGTCAAGATCGTAAAAAGGGCCATGCCGCCGCCTATATCAAGCGGTGGTTAACCGCCGGTTAAATGCACGGCCAGAATAAAGCCCGCTCCTTAACTGGGGCGGGCTTTTTGCGTTAATAGGGGCAGAATGTGGGCGTTCGCTGCGGCTTGCATGGATGGCAGCAATGCGCAGATAGTGACCTTTGCAAAGTTTTGGCGGGCGCCCCTTCGGCCTGAAAAATTTGCCCAATGAGCCAGAGACAGCGCGATAGATATGGTGACCGGAAGGCAACTGGGACAAGACCAAGGCCATGTAGCGGATTTCTGTGGAGTTAATCAAAATATCTGATACCTTAACAGGAGGCAAGAGCTTGGTGGAGGGCAAACTTTTTCTCACGTAAATTAGTTCAAATATGGAGTGTAAGTATTGATTTTTTCGAGAGAAACTCATTATGTTACAAAATTTTTTAATAAAAATGACTTAGATCATTTTAGATCTGGTTCTTTACATTTTGGAACTTTAGAGTGGTATTCTGCAGAGGAAAATACAGCTGAACAGGGAGCACGACTTGATCCCGAAGAAGGTTTATTCTCCGCAACCCTTTATCATTCAGAACCTACTGTCTCAAATATCCGTTTGCCTGGAATCTTGGTCGATGAAACGTCTACGATCATTGTGCAGGGCGTAAAGATCGGGGGTACAGTTAATGCTAATTTGCTATGTGTGTCTAGGGAGGCCTATTCGATTGACATGCACAGATCAATCCTTTGTCCTTCGAGCAACGGTTATGTTGGTAATCCTGATTTAGTGGGTTACGTGACATTTAACACGAAAAAGCTATTGAAAGCTATTTACGAAATTTCCGTAAGAAAATTTATGCTCCCTCGTTCAGAAAATGCCCTTCCCTGGTTGTCGGCGGGTTGTGTTTTATATCGTGAGCGGGAGCGTATTGAGCATATTCAGAGCGGCCAAATGGGAATTAGTTGGGACCCAATATTTTGCAAGCCGACTATTTATAGTCCCGAAAAAGAATATAGGATCATTGTTAACCCAGACTTCCCTAAACCCCTACAGGCGGGGGCTGATGCATTTTGCTTGAAAGGGGGCGAGATTTTGGATGCTATGTGTTTTGAACCTAGATGTATTTCTGATGAAGAGCGTGATGCATGGCTGAGGTAGTATTTAAAGAAAGTTCTAGTAAATACTGGCTATACCCCTCTCACTCCAATACCCGAAAGTTCTGATGTGATATGATGCGGAAATT
>JPUR01000226.1 GCA_001321835.1 Marinosulfonomonas sp. PRT-SC04 | reverse complement strand
TGTCATTCCTTTTACTCAGTTTACAGAAATGACACGGAATCTCTAACGCTCCCGATTGTTACGATTTTGTGATATATGAATATCAGCTACCAAATTATAGTATACTCCATTTTGCCTCACAGTTTTTTGCTGTAGATGAAAGTAATTCCGTCGGAGGCTTTAATACGGATTTATCTTTGATGGTGGGGTATCCAACACGATTGCAAAATATTGATTATTACGAGGGAGACATTAATCTTCTGATAGTTTCTAGTTCTGTTCGAAAACAAAACGAAACAACTGAAAAAAATGTATGGGTTTTTGAAACACAAAATAGTAAGCATTTTTTTTGAAGACGGAACAAGCGGCTCACCTATTTTTCAAATTGTCCGCCATGAGGGTATGTTTAAAGTTAACTGGCTTGGCCTTGTTATTCGAGGTGGATAAAAATCAAGACTTGGACGAGTAATACTCTCGGGTTTTATTCTAGAACAGATAGATAAAGCCGTTTTTTAGTTGTAAGCGTTGGGTGCGTAATTGTAGAGCTAAACCAGTTGTCAAAGGTGGCGACATTCGCCGCGTTCACGAGTTCTACGGCAGGTGGGCGCATTCGCCATACTCACGCCTGCAATCACATGCCATCCTTCAAACTAAATCGGAGCCCCTCATGACCCCAGCCGCCCGTCTCTCTGCCGCCATCGAAATTCTGGATGCTATTCTGGATGACACTGCCGCTGAAAAAGCCCTGACCAATTGGGCGCGGCATTCGCGTTTTGCGGGATCCAAAGACCGCGCGGCGGTGCGCGATCATGTGTATTCCTCCCTACGTAACAAACGCTCTTATGCGTGTCTGGGCGGCGCTGAAACCGGTCGCGGCATTGTGCTTGGCCTGTTGCGCGCCGAGGGCACTCCGCCCGCCGATCTGTTCACCGGAGAAGGCCACGCGCCCGCCCCGATGAGCGACGAGGAAGCCGCCCATAGCGCCACGCCCGAGGGCAATGTCGCGCTGGATTGTCCCGACTGGATCGCGCCGCTGTTGCAACGCAGTCTTGGCGATGATTTTACCGCGATTTGTCAGGCGTTACAGCACCGCGCACCGGTGTTTTTGCGGGTCAATCCACGGATGGGCAGTCGCGATCAGGCGATCAAGGATTTGGCGGCGGAAAGCATCACCGCCGTGCCGCATCCGCTGTCAGAAACAGCGCTTGAGGTCACTGAAAATCCGCGCCGTGTTCACCTGAGCGAGCCTTATAATGAAGGGCATGTTGAGTTGCAGGACGCGGCCTCGCAGGCGATCGTTGACCTGTTGCCGATCTCTGAGGGCGACCGGGTTTTGGATTATTGTGCCGGTGGTGGTGGCAAGGTTTTGGCGATGGCAGCGCGGCCCTCCAAAGGGAATGAGGCGCGATATTTTGCCCATGACGCCTACCCGAAACGGATGCAGGATTTGGCAGCGCGGGCGACGCGGGCGCGGGCCTTTATTACTGAGTTGTCATCCGAGGAGGTGGCTGAGCAGGTGGACGAGTCTGGGCCGTTCGATTTGGTGCTGTGTGATGTGCCGTGTTCGGGCAGCGGGGCGTGGCGGCGCTCGCCGGCTGGAAAATGGGCGTTTGATCAGGGGAAGCTGGATGATTTGCTCAAAACACAGGCTGAAATTTTGGCAACTGTTACGGATTTTGTGGGCCCAGACGGGGTGCTGGCCTATACTACGTGTTCGATGCTTGACGCTGAGAATAGCGACCAGATAGCAGATTTTCTGAGGGTGCATTCTGATTGGAAATGTTTGGAAAAACACCAGTTTACCCCGCTGCAGGGGGGGGATGGATTTTTCTGCGCACTCTTGACACGAAAGAAAACATAGGCACTATCAACCCATAGTTGTGGCGTGTATCTTTCTGGCTGGCGTTTAACGCAAGATTAACAGTTTTGGGTCGGAATAGGGATACCACGAATCAAAGATGGGGATCTCTCGGTGGCCAATACGGTTCAAATACCAAATCAGATGTCGCACAGCATGATAATGCTGGCCCCAAAGACGATCTATTTGGGGGTTTTCGCCATTGTATTGCTGGGGGCCTCGGTTTTCGTACCAGATCCGGTGTTTGGCCTTCTGTTGATGGCCGCCGGCATGACATTGACGTTTGTCACGATCATTGTGCGCACTATGAAATATCTGCACCAGCGACAACAGGCCAGTATTTACAGGGGGGTCTCTGAATTTGTGGCCAAAGACGCCTCTCCTAGTTTTGTTACAGATAAGGAAGGTGAAGTCGGCTTTCTGAATTTTGCTGCAAAAGACCGGTTCTCGGATTGTCAGGGCAAATCATTGGCGCATGTTTTACGTGATCTGTTTGCCAATCCGTCGGCGGTTCTGTTTCGCATGCAAAACAAGGCTCAAGCCATGGGAGCTGCACGCGAAGATGTGGTCACGCGACGCGGTCATATCCGGTTGGCAGTACACAAGATTGCGGGTGAAGGATTTTTGTGGCGGCTTGAGGAATTGGCCGAGAACTCTTTTAATGGTCGCGGGGCCGAAGGGTTGAGCCTGCCTATGTTGACGGCCTCGAAAGCAGGTACAATCCTATTTATGAATGATGCCTTGCGTCGGCTGTTGGGCGGGCGGGTGAAAACGCTGGACCGGGTGTTTAATGATCTGCCGCTGCAAAGTGGTCAGGAACATGAGGTTGCAGGTAAAAACGGCACCATCCGCAGTATTGTCGCCGAATTGGAAGGGCCAGGCGGGCGTCGTGAAATCTATTTGTTGCCGGGAGTCTCTGTCGGCACAGGTGTGAGTAATGGGGAGGTTTTTGACACTTTACCAGTTCCGATGATGAAAATTGCGCCGACGGGGCAAGTGATACAAGCAAATAAACTGGCGCGTGATTTATTGAACGATCCTCTGACGGTAGATTCCGAATTAGGAGATTTGGTTGAGGGTTTGGGGCGTTCCGTCACTGATTGGCTTGCGGATGCGGCCAAGGGACCGCGGTTTGAACCGCTCTGAGACTTTACGGGCCCGAAAATCTGAAAAAGAATTATATTTCCAAATTACATTGAGCCGGATTGACGATGGCCGCGAGCCGATGTTGATGGCCCTTCTGAACGATGCAACTGAGTTGAAAACACTTGAAGCACAGTTCGTTCAAAGCCAGAAAATGCAGGCTATAGGGCAGCTGGCAGGTGGGATTGCCCATGATTTCAACAATTTACTTACGGCCATCACGGGGCACTGCGATTTGTTGTTGTTGCGCCATGATCAGGGTGATTCAGATTATGGTGATTTGGTGCAGATTAATCAAAACGCCAATCGCGCAGCCAGTTTAGTTGGGCAGTTGTTGGCCTATTCGCGCAAGCAAAATCTGCAGCCAGAGGTGGTCGATTTACGTGACATTCTTTCTGAACTATACCCCTCTCACTCCAATACCCGAAAGTTCTGATGTGATATGATGCGGAAATT
>JPUR01000225.1 GCA_001321835.1 Marinosulfonomonas sp. PRT-SC04 | reverse complement strand
AAATCAACAAGCTGGACGAGCTGATGCCGTGGCAGTATAAGTCAGAAATGTAGGCCACGGACGCTTACTCTCAAACCGGCCGAAGGCGCGATCCAGCAGGCTGGTTGTGGTTGGAATTTGTGCCGCGGTTTTGCGGTTTGGGTTTTGAGGTGGCATCGCGGGTGGCTGCTTTGCCGTTAGTGCGGCGGGATCACGTCTACCCAAACCAAGTGGTGTCGCGAGGCAGGGGTGTCGCCCACGCTTAAGAGGGTCGCATCGGGGCTGTCTGGGTTGGGCCAGAATACGCCCGATCCGGTGACTGTTAAATCGGTCGAGGGCAGCACATAATCGACCCGCATATTGCCAGCATCTGTGTCGTCCCAGTCGGCGGTGTCCAGCGCGGGGTTGCCCAAATGGGTGGTGTTGATGCCGGCTTGGGTTTGGGATGCGGTCGCAGCGCCTTGGCTTTTGGGGGCGACGTCCTGCACGCGTGCATGGGCCAGCAAGGATTGCATGGCCGTGCTGCGCCCGTCGCCATCAAGCGGATCAAGGTTGGCATCGCCCAAAATCACAAAGGCGGAAGCGTTTGGTTTGGTGGGCAATGCGCCATCTAAATAGATGCTCCAGAACCGCACTTCGTCGTGGTTGCGCTTACCGTTGCGGTCTTCATCGCCGTCAAATACCGGCGGGGTGGCGTGAAAAGCCATCAGGTTAATGTCGCCCTGCGGCAAGGTGATCGGCACCACCCAATGGCCGGTGGTCGAGAGCCGTTGCTTGGCTTGGGCTTGGGGGGATGGGAAGGGTTTTCCGTCAACGGTTGGCAGCATCGCATTGGGGAAATCTTGCCATTTCAGCGCACTGAAATCCTGCACGGCGGCTGTATTGATGGGAAAACGCGACAGGATCGCCATGCCACCTTGGCCCGCAAATCGGCCGTAGCCTTGGGCGTCGCGCGGATCGCCGGTGCGTCCATCGCCGTCCATGTCCAGCCCTGTGCGCATTCCGGTGTTTGGCCGCAGGGCAAAACGGTAGGGGTAGGGGGTGCCGTGCTCGGCCAGCAGGTCGGCGAATGCGTTCAGCGCTACATTCCCAAGATCATAATCAAAGCTGTTCAACAGCAAAATATCAGGCGAAATATGAGCGTTGTTGCATGGATCGGGTTGGGTCTGATACGGAAGTATTCTGTTTCATTCA
>JPUR01000224.1 GCA_001321835.1 Marinosulfonomonas sp. PRT-SC04 | reverse complement strand
GAAGCGAACCGGCTGGAAGCCGGTGGCTTAAAACCTATTCGTGGAAAGTAAAAACTCGACTCTCATCTTGTTCGCCTCGCTATTGTACAGGCTGCAAATGGGCTATCCCAGCCGCCGCCGCGCGGGCCAATTCAGGGTCAAGTGACATCGGAATATACTCGCCGCGCCGCCAAAGTTCACCCAGATTATCATAGAACCGTGACAGCGGATGCCCCGATTGTCCGGTCGGGATCACAAACACCGAACTGTCGGGATCGGCAAAGTCGTAAACCCCGCGAAAACTGGCACCATGCACGTTTTGAAACGGGGTCGGATCCTGTCCACTGCTCAGCCCGCGCATCAAGGTATTGTCGCCGCCAGAGGTCGATTGACGGATGTTGACGAACCATTTTAGCACCGGAATTTTGCCAAGCACCTGATGGTCATGGGTGGCCTGATGCGCGTCGCCCCAGCGCAGCGCTTCAAGGGCTGTGCCGTGGTTTTCGGTGATCCATAACAGCGCGTCATCCAGCGCCAGTCGCGCAATATCAGTGCAGCTCTCGATCACAGCAGATTGCAGCACATCACACCAGATTTTCGCACCTCCCGTGTTGCGATAAACCCGCTCAATGAACAGCGGCTCGACGTGGCTGTATTTGGCGGCCAGCGGTCCCAGTTCATCCTTAATCAGTCGCTCTTGCAACGCCCGCAACCACGCGGCGTAGATCAGCGGCTCGGGCAGATGTTCGTTCATCTCGCCGTTCCAATTGGCCAGCATATCCAGCGCCTGTTGGCGGCGGTGCGCCTTGCTGCCCTCGGCGGCGGCTTCGCCAGTGAACCACAGATCGGCGGCAATCAGTGGCAGCAGGGCGCGGGCGGTGTAGCTGACGGTGTCGAGCTGCGCCTCGATGAAGCTTTCGCGGGTGTGCACCTCGCGGCTTTGCATCAGCCGTTTCCAGCGCAAAATCCGCTGGGTATCACCCCAGACATAACTGACGTGGCGCGGAAATGGCCGGTCCACGGTTTTGTTGTTGGTGTTGCCAATGATGCCGCCAACCGGATTTAAAAACTCGGGATTGTCCGCGTAATCAGCCCGACCCTGCCAGCGATTTTCAGCCAACCAACCTTGCGAGGGAATGCGCCCTTGGGTCTGGTGATTTATATCGCGTTTGGGGATCGCACCGATGGTTTTCATTGCAATCTGATCGCCATCCGCCAAGGTCAGGTTCATGGCGGGGACCAGATAGCGTTTGGTGTTGCGCAAAGCCTGCGCGATGCTGCGTGATTGCATCATGCCCAGCACCGCTGACATTGTGGTGTCGACCGGACTAAGTGCGGTCCAGGCCACCGTGGTGACGTGGCCGGCTGGCGTGATGCTGGCCAGATCAAAATGGCTGCCGGGCAACACTGGCCCGTTGTCGCTCCATTGCAGTTTGATCGTCACCGGGGTGGCGTCTTTGATGCGGATAATTGAATCGCGGCTTACGAAGGGTTTGAAACCGCTGGCAGTTTGGTATTCATCGGCATTATCTGGGTTCAGCCGTTCAATATAGACATCCAGATCATCGACGTAAGCCGCCGTTAATCCCCAGCCCAGAAAATCACTGCGCCCGACCAAAATGGCGGGCACACCGGGAATGGTGCCGCCGATAATGCCGCCCTGTTTCAGCTCAAGTCGTGCCAGATACCAGATTGACGGGGCGCTAAAGCTCATATGTGGATCATTGGCCAGCAAGGTGCCACCGGCGGCCGAGCGTTTCGGTGCTGCGGCCCAAGCGTTTGAAGCGCCGGCAAAAGCGCGTGATTTGAACGGCGACAGCGGGTCACGGCGGGCAGGGGTGTTGGCGGCGTAGCGCGGCAGATTTGGAAACAGGCTGGCATAGTTTGGCAGCGCGGCAATCGCGGTACCCGGCGCGTCTGGCAAGATATCACGCAACCGCTGATTTGGCAGCAATAACGAGGTTTGCGCCCGTAGCACTTCTTGGTCCAGATGCGAGGACATTTTCAGCGCCATCAGTTTGATAATCGCGATTGAATCTGCTGGTTGCCACGGGGCGATCTGGCTGCTGAACAGGAAGAATTCCGGTGCACCACGGCCCAAAGCACCTTTGTTAATCTCGGTCAGCCACGCGTTCACACCTTTGGCATAGGCTTCAAGCACCAGCTTGGTGGCGGCGTCTTGCACCTGCACCGACTGCACCGCCAAATTATACAGATCAAACCGGCGCATCATCTTATCGGTTGCCAGCGTTTGCATCCCGAATTGTTCGGACAACCGCCCCTGTACGGTGCGCCGCAGCATGGTCATTTGCCACAAACGATCCTGCGCATGGGCAAAGCCAAGCGCGTAGAACACATCGGTGTCAGTGGCGCCGAAAATATGCGGCACATTGGCATTATCGCGCACAATTTCGACGGCCTCGGTGAGGCCTGTCACTTGGTGGGTGGCGTCATAATCGACCAAGGATCGCGAGGCCAAATAATAGACCAAAAACCCAGCCAACAAGGCCAAAGCAAACAGCCCGATAAATATCCGTGTCAGCCAGCGAAATGCGAATGCCATATGGGGTTCCTTTACTTGACGCAGCCTGTTCAGGCGTCAATACAAGGTGATGGCTGACATGACAATCAAAGGAAAGCACGCTAATGGCAAAAGTCGCATTTTTAGGTCTCGGGGTGATGGGATATCCGATGGCGGGGCATTTGGCCGCCGCCGGACACGAGGTTTGCGTTTATAACCGCACCACCGCCAAGGCCGAGGCTTGGACCACGGAGCACAAAGGCCGTTTTGCCGCCACCCCGCGTGAGGCGGTGCAGGGGGCCGAATTTGTGATGTCTTGCGTTGGCAATGACGATGATTTGCGCAGTATTTGCGTGAGCGATGATGGCGCATTTGGCGGCATGGCAGCGGGCACTGTGTTTGTCGATCACACCACGGTGTCGGCCAAAGTGACGCGCGAATTGTCGGCGATTTCTGCCGAGGCTGGCATCAGTTTTGTTGATGCGCCGATTTCTGGCGGCCAAGCTGGCGCTAAAAACGGGGTTTTGTCGGTGATGTGTGGCGGCGATGCGGCGGCTTATGCGCGGGCTGAGGTGGTGATTGACGCCTATGCGCGCACCTGCAAACGGCTGGGCGACAGCGGGGCTGGCCAACTGACCAAAATGGTCAACCAGATTTGCATTGCCGGTTTGGTGCAGGGCTTATCCGAAGCGCTGCATTTCGCGGAAAAAGCCGGGTTGGATGGCCGTGATGTGATCGAGGTGATCGGTGGTGGGGCTGCTGGCAGCTGGCAAATGATGAACCGTTATGAGACGATGATTGACGATGAATTCGAGCATGGCTTTGCTGTCGATTGGATGCGCAAGGATTTGGGGATTTGTCTGGACACGGCGGATGAAAATGGTGCGAGCCTGCCGATCACAGCGCTTGTGGATCAGTTTTATAAGGATGTGCAAAAGCTTGGTGGTGGACGGTGGGACACTTCAAGCTTGATCAAGAGATTGCGGGTGATGGGCTAACAGCACATCAATACTGCATCGTAACCAGATGATATAAACAAAAAAGAGCCGCCAGATCAATCCAGCAGCTCTTTTTGTTTGAAAAATATTTAGGCTTACGGAAGGATACGCGTGTATTTCGTACCCTCAAGCGTCGCTCCGATAATCAGGCCCGCTTGACCGTAGATCACCGCAATCACCGGCGAAAGTGCTGTGGTGGTTTCGGCGCTGACATTGCCGCCTTTGTCGTTCAGGGCATATTCCAGATCGGCGCCTGCGGCCCAACCAGAGGCGCTGCGGAAATCCTGCAAGGCCTTCGCTGTCATGAAATAAAGCACATGCGAATACTGTTGCGCACCGATTTGAAACCCGATGCTGGCGGCGGCGGCCGAGTAGTAATCAACCGTCACATCATTGACCCGCAGCGCGCCGCGACCATAGGATCCGCCAATGCCAAATCCGGCTTTGGTGATCAACGGCATCACCAACATGCCAACCGATTTTTCTTTCAAATCCAGCGTCGCTGGGTAGCGACTGTACAATGAGTTCAGGCTGGAATCAACGCGCGCATCAATTTTAGCGCCGCCATTGCTGCCGATACCATTGCCGCAAGCGGCTGCTGTGCTGGCCAATGCGCCAGCCACGAATAAGCGTCGGGAAATTGAGGGAAGAAGTCTGCTCATGGGAATACCCTTAATGATTGTGTTTAGACCTGTAACTATGTCTGCCTAACATTTAGCCGACCTTATTTGGCCGATCCTGATGCAACTATAGGCGCTGTGTCGCAGGGTGTCATCCTGTCATGTTGATTTGGGCCATTCTTTGCGCATGTTTCAGCCATTCATTTCAGCCGCTCAGGCATTTCAGCCGTTCAGGGCTCGCGCCACCCGAGGCGCAAAATAGGTTAACACCCCGTCACATCCCGCCCGTCGAAACGCCATCATGCTTTCCATCATCACCGCATCGCCATCAATCCAGCCATTTTGCGCGGCAGCCTGGATCATCGCGTATTCACCTGACACCTGATAGGCAAAGGTCGGCACCCCAAATTTGGCCTTCACCCGCTGGCAAATATCCAAATACGGCAAGCCCGGCTTGATCATCACCATATCAGCGCCCTCGGATAGATCACGCGCCACCAGACGCAGCGCCTCGTCACTGTTGGCGGGGTTCATCTGATAGGTTTTCTTGTCGCCCTTCAGCGCGCTGGACGCCCCAACCGCATCGCGAAACGGACCATAATACGCACTGGCATATTTGGCCGAATAAGACAGAATGGCCACATCCTTATGCCCTGCGGTCTCAAGTGCGTTGCGGATCGCGCCAATGCGCCCGTCCATCATGTCGCTCGGACCTAAAATATCGGCCCCCGCATCGGCCTGCGCCATGGCCATCTTAACCAGCGTTTCAACGGTTTCATCGTTCACAATCAGGCCCTCTTTGACAATGCCGTCATGGCCATGACTGTTGTAGGGATCAAGCGCGATATCGGTCATCACCGCCACTTCAGGCACCGCCGATTTCACCGCAGAAATGGCGCGGTTCGACAGGTTGTCAGCGCTCCATGCCTCGCGGCAACAGTCAGTTTTCAGCGCCGGATCGGTGTAGGGAAAGATGCAGATCGCCGGAATGCCCAGATCACGCGCCTCACGCGCGACTTCCACCAACAGATCAATCGACAGGCGGTCAACGCCGGGCATTGAGGCCACCGGTTGGCGCACGCCGACGCCCTCAATCACAAACACCGGCCAGATCAGCCCATTCACCGACAGCTCGTTTTCCTGACATAAAGCCCGCAATGGGGCAGAACACCGCGTGCGACGTAGACGGCTGGCTGGGAAGCTGGCTGGGATCGGTTGCATATTCACACTTTCTCTTTGGCTGCCTACTGGATACATGGATTTTCAATCATCTCAAGGGTAGGAATTGCCGCTGGGTGCGGATAGGGTTCGTCAAAGCCGAAATTAAGTTAAGGACGCAACCGTGGAATGGTATGAAATTGTACGCGAAGTGATCGATCTGCGGTCCTTCTCGAACCTTTGGTATTGGATCGCACTGGCCGTGGTTTGGTCGACCACCAGCCACTGGGTGCTGGGCGTGCCATTTGACATAGCGCTGCGGGCGCGTCGCCATGGCGGCCAATCGCAGATTGATCTGGAAATTCTGGTGCGCATCAACACCAACCGGCTGCTGCATATCAGTCGGGTTTCGGGGCTGTGGCTGCTGGGGCTGGGCAGCTTTCTGCTGACGGGTCTTGGGCTTTTGGGGTTTTACTACTGGATCGAATTTGCCCAAGCGCTGTTCCTATTGGCTTTTCCGCTGACACTTGTTGGCCTGTTGTCACTGTCCACCGCGCGGCTGATTGACGAGGGTACCCCCCTTGGCGAAGCCTTGTTTCAGTGCTTAAGAAAACACCGGGTCATCACCCAAGCCATTGGAATGATATCAATATTCGTCACTGCAATGTTCGGGATGTACCAAAATCTGTCAATCGGGGCGCTTGGCCATTAAGGCAATGCCTGTCTGGCCGCGAGGCTCGATCCTATTAGGGGAAATACGAAATGGCCAAACCCGATCACATAACCTATGGCGGCGTGCCCGAAGGTTTTGATGCGCATATTCTGGCCCAAGAGTTGGCCAGGACCGGACAGCCCGTGGTGCATATCGCCCGTGATGACAAACGACTGGTGGCGATGCAGGCGGCGCTGAAATTCTACGCACCTGATGCGGTGGTGCTGCAGTTTCCGGCGTGGGACTGTTTGCCGTTTGACCGGACCTCGCCAAACCCGGATGTTTCGGCCGCACGGATGGCCACATTGGCGGCGCTGGCGCATGGGCTGCCGACCCCGTTCATCCTGTTGACCACCCTGAATGCGGTCACCCAACGGCTGCCGGCCCGCGACATTTTGAAACAGTCAGCTTTTCGGGCCACAGTCGGCGAGCGGATTGACGAGGTTGCATTGCGCAGCTTTTTGTCCCGCATGGGGTTTGTGAACACGCCGACCGTGACGGAGCCTGGCGATTTTGCCATTCGCGGCGGTATTATCGATATCTATCCACCGCTGTCGACAGGCGGCAAAGGTGGTCCGGTGCGGCTTGATCTGTTTGGCGATGTGCTGGACGGCGCACGGCATTTTGACCCTGCCACCCAGCGCACCACCGAAAAACTGACCCGTGTCGAGCTGGCGCCCGTGTCGGAAATCATCATGGACGAGGCGGCGATTGCGCGGTTTCGGCAAAACTACCGCGTTGAGTTTGGCGCGGCGGGCTTTGATGATCCGCTCTATGAGGCGGTTTCTGCGGGGCGCAAACATCAGGGTGCCGAACATTGGTTGCCATTTTTCCACGAAAACCTGGAAACCCTGTTTGATTATCTGCCCGATGCCTCGCTGGTGATGGATGATCAAAACACCGCAGCGCGGCTGTCGCGTTGGGAGTCGATTGACGATCAATATGACACCCGCCGCGAAGCGATGTCGGCCAAAAACCGGATGGATACGGTTTATAAACCGTGCCCGCCGGAGCTTTTGTATCTGAATGACGCGGCCTTCACCAAAGCGATCAAACCGCATCGGGTGATCCAGCTCAATCCGCTGCCCCAAAGCACTGGACTGGGGGTGATGGATGGCGGCGGACGGATCGGGCGCAATTTCTCACCAGAGAGACAGCTCCAAGACGTTAATCTTTTCAAAGAGTTATCAGACTATATTAATGTAAAAAAACCTGACGGCCCTGTGATTGTCGCCAGTTATTCCGAAGGTGCGCGCGAACGTTTAACCGGCTTGTTGGAGGATGAAGGCCAGATTGGTCTGCGCCAAATCAAGGATGTGCGCGACATTGGCACGGGGCTTAACCTGGTGGTCTGGGCGCTGGAACACGGCTTTACCGGCAATGGCATCACGGTGATTTCCGAGCAGGATGTGCTGGGCGATCGTCTGATCCGTGGGCCGCGTCGCAAACGTCGGGCCGAGAATTTTCTGACCGAAACCCAAAGCCTGTCGGTGGGCGATTTGATTGTGCATGTTGACCACGGCGTCGGGGTTTACAAAGGGCTTGAGACCATCGCCGCGATGGGGGCGGCGCATGAATGTATCGCGCTGGAATATGCTGGTGGTGACCGGTTGTTCCTGCCGGTTGAAAATATCGAATTGCTGTCGAAATATGGTCATGAGCAGGGTTTGCTGGACAAATTAGGCGGCGGTGCTTGGCAGGCGAAAAAGGCCATGCTGAAGGAACGCATCCGCGAGGTGGCGGAAAAACTGATCCGTCTGGCGGCAGAACGGGCCTTGCGCACCGCCACGGTGATGGAGGCTGAGCACCACGCTTGGGAGGCTTTTTGTGCGCGGTTCCCCTATCAGGAAACCGACGACCAGATGTCTGCGATCGAGGATGTTTTGGGCGACATGGCCTCGGGTCATCCGATGGATCGTTTGATCTGTGGTGATGTTGGCTTTGGCAAAACCGAGGTGGCAATGCGGGCCGCTTTTGTCGCCGCAATGTCCGGCCATCAGGTGGCGGTGATCGCGCCGACCACATTGCTGGTGCGCCAGCATTTCAAATCTTTCGTCGAGCGGTTCCGAGGTTTTCCGATCAACATTGGCCAGCTGTCGCGTTTTGTCAGCACCCGTGAGGCCAATCTGACCCGCGAAGGCATGGCGCGTGGCACCGTTGATATTGTCATTGGCACCCATGCGTTGCTGGCCAAGTCGGTCAAATTCGAGAACCTCGGCCTGCTGGTGATTGACGAGGAACAGCGCTTTGGCGTCACCCATAAGGAACGCCTGAAGGAAATGCGCTCTGATGTGCATGTGTTAACCTTAACCGCCACGCCGATCCCGCGCACCTTGCAAATGTCGCTGTCAGGCGTTCGGGATTTGAGCATCATCGGCACCCCGCCGGTGGATCGTTTGGCCATTCGAACTTACGTTTCCGAATTTGACGGGGTGACCTTGCGCGAGGGGTTATTGCGTGAACATTACCGTGGCGGGCAATCATTTTACGTGGTGCCGCGCATCAAAGATTTACCCGAAATTGAGGCTTTCCTTACCGATCAGGTGCCGGAAGTCAGTTATGTCGTGGTGCATGGTCAAATGGCCGCCGGCGAACTGGACGAGCGGATGAACGGGTTTTATGACGGTAAATATGACGTGCTGCTGGCCACCACCATCGTTGAATCCGGTTTGGATATTCCAACAGCCAACACGATGATTGTGCACCGCGCCGATATGTTTGGTCTCTCGCAGCTCTATCAAATCAGGGGTCGGGTTGGTCGTTCAAAAATCCGCGCCTATGCCTATATGACCA
Source organism: Marinosulfonomonas sp. PRT-SC04 (assembly GCA_001321835.1). The sequence continues at coordinate 13,525 of JPUR01000224.1, read as the reverse complement.
CCAAACCGCGCACGCCGATCACCGCCACCGCGCAAAAACGTTTGCGGGTGTTGGCGAGCCTAGATTCGCTGGGGGCGGGCTTCACTCTAGCGTCCCAAGATCTGGATATTCGTGGGGCTGGCAACCTGCTGGGCGAGGAACAATCAGGTCAGATGCGCGAAGTTGGTTATGAATTGTATCAACAGATGCTGGAGGAGGCGATTGGCAAAATTCGCTCCGGCGAGATTGGCATGCCTGAGGATGGCGGCAAATGGGCGCCGGTGATTAACCTCGGGGTGCCGGTGCTGATTCCAGAAAAATATGTGCCGGATCTGGATGTGCGTTTGGGGCTGTATCGTCGGCTTTCCACCTTGCATTCCAAGGTCGAGTTGGAAGGTTTTGCGGCGGAATTGATTGACCGTTTTGGAACCTTGCCCAAAGAAGTGAACTCACTGCTGTTGGTGGTTCGGATCAAAGGCATGTGTAAACGCGCCGGAATTTCGCGGCTGGATGCGGGGCCTAAAGGCGCCGTGATCCAGTTCCACAATGATAAATTTGCCTCGCCCCTTGGCTTGGTTGAATTCATCGAGGCCGAGCGCGGCATGGCTAAGGTTAAGGGCAACAAGATCGTAATTAAGCGTGACTGGAGCAAGGCCGCTGACAAGGTCAAAGGCGCATACGCGATCGCCCGCGATCTGGCACAAAAAGTGATTGCCGAGAAAAAAGCCAGCAAGGCAAAGTAGGCGCTGAATTTACCTTGCTGAAGGCCGCTAGGTTTGTGGCTCGTGGCGGATCAAATGCATCAACCCCAGCGCGACTACCACGCAGCAAATACCCCGATGGCGAGGGGTAACGGGGTGCCGTTAAACGCCAACCCGACCGGAACTGCGATCACCACCGCCAACACCGTTGAGATTGAGCTGGCCACCGAGGCCGCCATCCCTGCAATATGTCCCATTGGCTCCAGCGCGAGGGCGTTCAGATTTCCCAGCGTCATGCCCACCATGAAGAACACCGAGGTCATCCACAGTATAAACAGCGGGAAATAAACCACCTCGGGCATGATACCCAAGCCCAAAAGGCAGATCATAACGCCTGACATAACAATCTGCACCGCCAGTGTTGCGCGGATCAACAAGCGCATTCCCAGACGGATCACCAGTGACGCGTTCACAACCCCAGCGCCGCCCGCCATGATGGCCACCAAGCCGAACCACAGCGGGAAATTATCCCCCTGTCCGAAGGTGATATCAAACAGCTGCTGAACCGATGACAACATCGAAAACAAGGCTCCCATAATCAATGTTTGTACGAAAATCGTCACCCGCACCGTGCGGTTTGACAGAACTTCTTTGACGCCCGACCACAGCACCGAGGCCCGAAATTCACGGCGCGATTCTGGCGGCAGGGTTTCGGGTTGGCGCAGGGCAAACCAAGTGCCGTTGATCAGCGCAAACAACACGAACGCCCCGAACAATCCACGCCAGCCAACCACCGCGATGATCAGCGCCCCAAGGCTGGGCGCAAAGGCCGGCACCAGCGTGAACACCATCATCACAAAGGACATCAATTGCGCCATTTGCCGACCTGAATACTGGTCTCGGATCACCGCCATTGCCACCACCCGTGGGCCCGCCACGCCAATGCCTTGCAGCATCCGCGCCGCCAGCAACATTTCCAATGATCCGGCCATCATCGCCCAGATCGAGGCGATCATGTAGATCACAAATCCGCCCAACAACACGGGTCGCCGCCCGAAGGTATCAGACAGTGGGCCGGTGAAAAAAGTCCCCAACCCCATGCCCAGAACAAAGCTGGTCAAGACCAGTTGTGCGCGGTTCAAATTATCCGGCGTTAACGCGGCACCAATTTCTGGCAACGAGGGCAGCATCGAGTCTATCGAGAACGCGATGGTGGCAAATGACATCGCCATCAGGGCGACAAATTCGGGTTTTTTCAAGGGGATTTGTGGGGATTTCATTAATTACGCCTGTAGGATTCTCATTTGCAGAAATGTTAGTTTGGTGTCACTCGGCCACATCTTCAACCGTGTCGTTACCCTCAGCATCCAGCTCGTTTCGCTCAGTCAGCTCGACAATCACTTGGCCCCAAGTTTCGGGGGCCTGCGCGCCACTCAACACGGATTCATTGTTCAAAATAAAGGTCGGCACCCCGCTGACACCCATTTTGCGACTGTGGGCATCGCGGGCGCGGATATCGTCCATATCGGCATCGGTGGCCAGCAGACGCTCGACCATATCGGCGCTCATGCCATTTTCGCTGGCGATGTTGCACAAAACGCCAGTATCGCCAATATCACGGCCCTCAACAAAGTAGGCTTTGAACAGGGCGGAAACCACAGCATCTTGGTGCTCCTCAAGGCCCGCCCAATGGATCAAACGATGCGCATTCATGGTGTTTGGCGTGGTTTTGATCGCCGCGAAATCAATCTGCAAACCGGTTTCCTCGGCCTTTTTGGCAATCTCGCCATAAACCTTCAGCGCAGCCTCTTGGCCGCCGAACTTCAGCTCCAGATATTCGCGCCGCTCCATGCCACCTGCCACCATATCTGGATTAAGCTGATAGGGGTGCCATTCAACGGTGAACGGATGGTCGGGGTGGGCCGCCAAAGCACGGTCCAGATGGGTTTTGCCAATATAGCACCACGGGCAGATCGGGTCGGAAATGATATCAAGTTTGATCACGAATTGGCCTCATAGGTTTTGCGTAAATGGCGGCGCAACAGCTTGCCGTTGGCGCCTTTGGGCAGACTGTCTATCCGGGTGAATATACGCGGCGTTTTATAGCGCGCCAGTTGTTTTTTGGCGAACTCTGCCAGCATGGCCTCATCCAGTGGTTTGTCCGAGGTGTAGAAGGCGGCGATCACCGTGGTGTCGGCCTTAACCGTGACTTCGACCACGGCGATTTCATGGATGTCAGGGTGGGTGGCCATCGCCGCTTCAACCTCCAGCGGCGAGACCCGAAAGCCGCCCGCATTCATCATATCATCGTCGCGGCCCAGATAGCTGATCGCACCATCAACGGCCATTTTGCAGGTGTCGCCGGTTAAAAACCACTCGCCACTGTACTTGGTGGCGGTTTCCTCGGCGGCATCCAAATAGCCCAACATCAGACCGGGGTCATCGCGGTGAATGGCCAAAACGCCTGCAGTATCATAAGGTACGGCGACGCCAGCGTCCCCCAGAATGGCAACGCGGCGGCCGGTTTGGGGATAGCCGGATGCGCCATGCGGGGCAGGGTGTGCGGGGCTGCCCGAGATAAAGGTGGAGCATTCGGACATGCCGTAGGCTTCAAAAATCTGGGTGCCGGTGGCGGCATTCCAGCCATCGCGCACAGAATCCGGCAGCTTTTCACCGGCTGATAACCCGTGGCGCAGGGACGGGATCGCGGCGAAATCGGTTTTCAACATTTGGCGGTACACCCCGGGGGCGGCGGCGAAAATGCTGGCTTTGTGCTGGGTCAGAAGGGCTGGTAATTGGGCGGGCGTTACCTCGGGGGCAGGGATCAGCGCGGTGGCCCCGATGGTCCACGGGTCCATCAATCCGGTGCCCAATGTATAGGTCCAGTTAAAGGAGCCCGCGTGCAAAATTCGGTCATGTGCGGTCATGCCATACCAGCCGGTCAGCATCATCCGGCGCGCCCAGATCGCACGGTGCGCGTGACACACGGCGCGTGATTGGCCAGAGGTGCCGGAGGTGTAGATGATATAGGCCAGACGCTCGGGATCGCCGGTTTGGTAATCTGCCGGTGGCAAGCTGTGAAACTGTTGTAGGGTTTTGGCATCAAGCACCGGACAGGGCGCACCCGATGGCATTGAAATCCCATCATCCGCCACAATCAGCGCTGGCGACAAATCTTTGCAGATTTTATCAACCTCAACCGTGGTCAACTGATTTGAGGTTGGCACTGGCACGAGGCCAGCGGTGATCGCGGCCAAAAACAGGATCGGGAATTCCGGCGTATTGCCCAGCCGCATTAAAATACGATCACCAGGCTTTAGGCCCATTTGCAGCAATCCGGTGGCACAACCACGCACGGCGCGCTCAATTTCAGCATAGGACCAGTCGTCTTGGCCATTTGAGCCGACAACGGACAGCGCGATTTTATCGGCCAAGGCGGGGGCGCAGTTCAGCACATACCCCGCCATGTTAAATGGATGCGGGCAGGGCGCTGGTGGGCCTTGATTGAAGATTGATGCCATGGGACTTTGCTACGGGCAAGCGGGCCGTGGTGCAAGGGGTTAGCCTTGGTCGTCAAACAATAGCGGCAGGATCAGCGCCGCCAGCGCCAAACCGATGATTTGCATGATAATAAACATCAGGATGTGGGCCAATGTGATGCCGCCCAATCTGGCTGAATATGTTTTCATATCCAGCCAGATTATCAGTCATAAAGTCAAACGACCCAAATTCATTATTCGCCTTCAAACCACCAGACATCCGGCAGAAACCCGATCCAGTCTCCATACATTGGCAGATGTTCCGCAGGGAAATGTAACGATTTTTTATGAGCAATCCGCGACGGGCCAGCCGCCCAAAACGGGATCACATACCGCCCTGCCGTCAGCACCCGATCCAGCGCACGGGTGGCGGCGCGAAAGCCGTCTTGGTCCGCGGCATTGACCATATGATCAATCATCGCCTCGGCGGCGGGCGAATTCATCCCCATCCAGTTGCGGGTGCCGGGTTGGGTGACGCCGTGTGCGCCCCAATAGAGCAGCTGCTCGTTGCCCGGAGACAGCGACATGCCACGGGTATAATGCGCCATATCGAAATCGTAATTGTTGGTGCGCTCCTTATATTGCGCCTTGTCGACCACGGTGACCAAGGGCTGAATGCCCAGCCGTTTTAGTGATTGAACATAGATGTCGACAATGGTTTGCACCTCGCCCGCGCCCTGTTTCAGCAGGATTTCAAGGCGCAATGGCACCCCGTCGGCGTTCTGCATCACACCGTTTTCAATGTCCCATCCAGCCTGCAGCAACAGCCCCATCGCCTTGCGGATATTCTTGCGATTGCGCTCGCTGCCATCTGAAACCGGCAGGGTGTAACCTGTCAGCGTGGCCGGGGTCAGATCCGCTGCATACGGCGCCAGAAGATCAGCCGTTTGCCCCGTGGCAGCGCCTGCGTGTAGCCCCAGAACCGAATTTGAAAAATACGAACTGATCCGAGGTTGGGCCGCACCATTCACCGTCTGGCTGATAAACTCATAATTGAACACCAGCATGAACGCCTCGCGCACCCGCCAATCGGCAAATATCGGATTGCGGGTGTTCATCACCAGCCCGTTGATGCCGGTTGGGCGCTGATGCGGGATCACTGATTTGACCACATCACCACTGCGGGCCGCGGGAAAATCATACAGCGTTTCCCACTTAGAGGCATTGGCCTCGCGCATCAGATCAACTTCGCCAGCCTTAAAGGCCTCGAATTTCACACCTTTGTCGGCGAAAAACTCCAGCCGGATTTGGTCCAGATTGTTGGTGCCACGACGAAACGGCAGATCCTTGCCCCAATAGTCAGGGTTGCGATCCAGCACCAGATAACGTCCCGGCTCAAAATCACCGATCACATAGGGGGCGGTGGTGATCGGGGCTTGCAAGGATGAGGCGGCGAAATCTTTGCCGGCCCATTGCGCCTTTTTCAAGATTGGCCGCATGCCGATGATCAGCGCCAATTCGCGATCCTCGGTGTTGAAGGTGAAGCGGATCTTATGGGGGCCTGTCGCCTCCATCTTTTCGACTTTGCCCCATGTCCCCAAATAACGCGGGTGGCCAATGGTGCCCAAAGTTTCATAGGACCACAGCACATCTTCTATGGTGACGGGGCTGCCATCCGAGAACCGCGCCTCTTTACGCAAGGTAAACTCAACCCATGTACGATTCGCGTCGGTTTCCACCGATTCGGCCAAAAGCCCGTATAGCGAGAATGGCTCGTCGTAATTTCTACCCATGAGGCTCTCGTAGGCGAGGTATCTGAGCTGCCAAGGTGCGCGGCCTTTTAGGATCAACGGGTTCAGAGAATCAAAGCTGCCGGACTGACCCAGAACAATCCGGCCACCTTTTGGCGCGTCGGGGTTGGCGTAGGGTAGGGACACAAAATCCTGTGGTAGGGCGGGGGTGCCATACATAGCTATGCCATGCTGGGGGGCAGCGTTTGCGAATCCGGTGGCTAGAATCGCGGCGATACCAGTGATCATCGCGGTGACGTATTGGAAATTAACTGATCTCATTTTAGCAACAATCCCTCAAGTTCCTTTAAAGCTTGCCTGATAACGTAACGGGGAAATTGCGCCAGTTCAAACTTTTTGCTTGGCGGGGCGGTAAAGTTTGGGTATAAAGGCTTCACTGCTCGATAGGTTTCTTGCCTGTATGAAACCTGCCTCAATAACTTAACGCCAGCTTCGTGCTGGCGTTTTTTTTTGACATTTGCCCATTCATATTCAAAGACTTAGGCAGGGTCAGTGTTTGGATCGTCCAACGCCAAACTGGGCTGATCGGGGTTTTTATCGGCCGGATAAACCAGCCCCGCCGAGATCACCAGCTTCATTGCATCGCCAACCGTCATATCCAGTTCTGTTAGATCTGATTCTGGCACGAACAGCAAAAAACCAGAGGTCGGGTTTGGCGTGGTTGGCAGAAACACCGAGATCATCTGCTCGTTGACCGGAATTTTATCGCTGACTTCGCCCTTGGTGGTGGTCGAAATAAACGCAATCGCCCAGATACCAGGGCGCGGATATTCGATCAGACAAACCTTATCAAAGGAGGTTTCTGATTGTGCAAATATGGTTTCGGCCAGCTGCTTTAAGCCATTGTAGATTGAGCGGACCACCGGCATCCGGTCGACGATTTCTTCGGCCCATCGCAGCAAGGATTTGCCGACAATGCCCTTGGTCAGCCAGCCGATAAGCACCGTGAAGGTCAGAAAAATGATCACCCCTAGGCCGCGTAAATCAATGCCGATGTAGGGTTTTAGGGTGAAGGTGGTCGGAATGAAGGGCAAAACCCAGCTGTCGATCTTGCCGGTGATGGTCCAGATCAGCCACAGGGTCATGCCAACCGGCGCGACCACCACAAGCCCTGTGAAAAAGTTGGTTCTGAAGCCGCCAAACCAGCTGCGTTTGCGGCGTTCTGGTTTGTGCGGTAAATCTTTGAGTTTGGGCATATCACCGGCCTGATTTTGTTTCAGTAGGAATGTAGGGGCGCATGTGGGACTTCACAATGACCGCGGCGTTAAAAACCTTTAATACAGTGAATAACGCCGCAATTTGCCGGTTATTTGTTCATTTCAACCGCAATTTCGGCGGCAAGACGCGCATTGTTCATCACCAAGGCGATGTTTGCGGTCAGCGATGCGCCATCTGTCAGCTCAAATATGCGTTGCAACAGGAACGGGGTGACCAATTTGGCCGCGATACCTTGCTGATCGGCCTCAAGCAGCGCTTGGGCAATCACGGGTGCCAATTCGGCCAGCGGGATTTCATCGGCCAGTGGAATTGGATTGGCAATCAGCTGGCCACCCGGTAGCCCCATGTCGCGGCGGACAATCTGGGCACGAGCGATCTCGGCGGCACTGTCCATCCGCAACGGGCTGACCAGATCAGAGACCCGCGACCAGAACGCCGGAATGTTGTCTTGTTGATAGGTGATCACCGGCACGCCCAAGGTTTCCAAAACTTCCAGCGTTTTAGGCACGTCCAAAATCGCCTTTGGTCCAGCTGCGACCACAGTGACCGAGGTTTGCGCCAATTCATGCAGATCGGCCGAGATGTCAAAGCTCAGTTCCGCACCGCGATGCACGCCGCCAATGCCGCCGGTGGCAAACACTGAAATACCGGCCAGATTTGCGGCAATCATTGTGGCCGCAACCGTGGTGGCCCCGGTCCGACCGGTGGAACCGGACCCTCCGGAGGCAAGGCAGGCGGCAAAATCAGCCCGCGACAGTTTGGCGACATTTTTAGCTTGGCCGAGTTGCTCCAGCGCATCGTCGGTCAGACCGATGTGCAACTGCCCGTCCAGCACCGCGATGGTGGCAGGAATTGCACCGCCAGCCCGTACCACGGCCTCGACCTTGCGCGCCGTTTCAACGTTTTGCGGATAGGGCATCCCGTGGGTGATGATGGTGCTTTCCAGCGCCACAATCGGGGTGTTTTTGGCGCGCGCATCGGCCACTTCGGGCGAGAACTGCATCTGGATGGTCATAGGGGTGTTTCTCCTGAAACATAGGTTGCGGCGGCGGCAAGCGCGCTGGTGAGCGCGGTATCTGGCGTCTCACCACGGATTTCGGCGGCAATATGCGCGGCCATAAAAGTGTCGCCAGCGCCGGTGACGCGGGTGACCAAAACTTCGGGCGGGACCTGGCTGATGACGCCATCTTTGTTGCCAAAGGCGGCCGAGCTGCCACCATCGGTCACCATAATCGCGTATGCGCCGCGGGCCAGCAGCGCTTTGGCCGCCTGATCCGAGGCCTCGAAGGTGGTTTGGCACAGCAGGCCGGCTTCCTCGATATTAACGTATAGCGTGGCGTTTGGATGGGCCAGCAGCGGGGCCAGCCGTTCGGCCTTGCCGGGCGAGGCCGGTGCGACCCGAAGATCGGCGGCGGCAAACAACGGGCTGACGGCGATTTCCTCGAGCAGCGCCAGCGTCAGATTACCATCCAGCGCGATCACCCCTTTATAGGGTTGTTTCAGGCTGCCAAGCCGACCATCGGCCAAGGGGCGCAGGATTTTATCGCCCGCCGCCTCGAGCGAATGGGCATCGGCAATCGCGGCGATCAAGCCGTTCGCGCCCTCAACCGCCATATAACGGTCAGTCGGCAGATCCTCGGACAGGTAGATATAGTCGCAATTCATGCTCATGGTTTTGCAGGCGGTGAGCAGCTCGTGGCCCTCATCATCCTTGCCGATCAAGGTTAACAGGGTCGGGGTCAGACCAAAGCGGCGCAGGGTCATGGCGATGTTCATCGCGACCCCGCCGGGCAAACGGGTGATGCGGCCTGGCACATCCGAGCCTTGGCGCATATGACTGGCAGATCGGCCGATCACATCCCAAAGGACGCTGCCGATACATATAATTTCTGGTTGGGTGCTCATATCCGTCTTGTGACTCGGGTGGCGGGCAATAACAAGATGGCTATTTGGGCCACTATTTAGGCGTGTAAAATGTCATCGAGGCCCAGAGGGTTTCCCACACCACATGGTTTTCTGCGGCCAAAGTTCCGTCAGGTTCGCGCAAGATAAGCGCATCCAGCAAGTATTGATGTGCCGGTTTCACCGCGATCACCGCGTGGCCCTGAGCATCTGTGTGCTGGAGGCTGATTGTGACTTTTCCGCCTGGATCCCGGGCGAAAACCTCGATCTGGGCGTGGGCACGGGGGCTGCCTCGGTACAGCAACCTCACCGTGAAACCCTGCGACAGATCATCGGTATAGGGATTGGACAGGGCGACAAATTCGGTCTCCATGTTGGTCTGCAGATCTTGGCCTACCGCGCTGCCAACCCCGATCAGGGTCTTGCAATAGCGGGTGAAAGCCTCGTTAAAGCGCCCCTTGGGCAGATTGCGAAACCGGTGTTCGGCCTCGGCCTTTGGGAAATCTTTGTGGGCCGCAAATTTAAGGAACTTGGCCAGCGCATAATATTGCACGATGCTGAAGGTCGACACATAGGCCAGCACCATCAGCCCGTCTTGTTTGGCGGTCATGCGCATGGCGGGGAAATCACCCGCGCGACTGATCACTGCGGCGCTGGTTTGGTTCTGAAACCACTCGAAGCGCTCAATGCGCTTGTCGAAATAGCCGATTTCAATGCCTTTGAATTGTTGACCGTTGCGCAGCTGCACTTGCAGAGTATCGCCGGTTTTGGGTTGAAAATCCTGCGGCTGTAGCCAAAACTCATGCGCAGAGAGTGGCTGTGCGATTCCCAGACTGGAAATCGCCAAAAGGAGCAGGGTGATGCGGCGCAAACTGGCCCAAAGGGGATATTTCATGGATATAAAGCTGACGATTGTACGGCTGTTGTCAAGTCTGCTGCTGGGGATGTTGCCGTTTGTGGTGGCCGCGCATGAGGTCAGCCCGTCGATTGGTGATTTTTCTACCAGTGATGGCCAGTGGGTGCTGGAGCTGCGACTTAATCTGGAGAGTTTCGTGGCCGAGATTGATCTGGACGGGATTTCCGACACCAATGAAACTGGGCAATCCGGCGATTACGACAGTCTGCGGGCACTTGCGCCGGATCTGTTGGCGCAGCGTTTCAAGGCGGTGTGGCCCGAGGTTGGCGGTGGGTTTCATTTGCGATCTGGCGGTGCGGATTTGGCGTTGCAGCTGGGAGAGATCAAGGTTGGGGCGGTTGGCGATATTGAGGTGCCGCGCACCTCGTTCATCACGCTGAGGGCTGATTTGGTGGCCAATACCACGGCGATCAGTTTTGGCTGGGATGCGCGCTTTGGCACGCTTGTGTTGCGGCAAAACGGGGTCGAAGATGGCTATACGGGGTATCTGAGTGGCGGTGAGCGCAGTCCTGATATTGCGGTCGGGGGTGGCAGTAAGCAAAGCGGTTGGCAGGTGTTTACGCGTTATAGTCCGGCCGGATTTGACCATATTCTGCCCAAGGGGCTGGATCATATCTTGTTTGTGCTGGGGTTATTTTTCCTCTCGACGCGTTTGCGGCCATTGTTGTGGCAGATCACCGCGTTCACGCTGGCGCATACCGTAACTTTGGCGCTGGGAGCGGTGGGTTGGGTGAGCGTGTCGCCGAGCATTGTTGAGCCGTTGATCGCCGCCTCGATCACCTATGTGGCGATTGAAAATATTTTCACATCACAGCTGAGCCGTTGGCGACCGCTGGTGATCTTTGGCTTTGGCCTGTTGCATGGGTTGGGGTTTGCGGCGGTGTTGGGGGATGTCGGGCTGCCTGATGATCAGTTTTTTGCGGCTTTGATTGGCTTTAACATCGGGGTCGAGTTTGGCCAGGTCACGGTGATTTCATTGGCATTTCTGGCGGTTGGAGTTTGGTTCAGGGACAAGCCTTGGTATCGGGCGCGGATTGCAATTCCGGCTTCGGTTGTGATTGCTGTTATCGGGGCCTATTGGTTCATTCAGAGGGTGTTTTTGTAGGTTAAAGTGCCAAAAAGAGACAAAAGCTGCCTGCAGCGCGGATATGTATAGCGTTTTGCATTACATCTTTAGAGTTAAGAGCCCCATAATCTGCCCACGATTGGGGCGAATTTTGAGACGAGCCAATGCGAATTGCTAGAAAAGAAGAAGGTTTGGGGCGTTTTTAGGGGCAGGGGTCTTGCACATTGGTCTGCTCCTTAGTATAGGCGCAACTTCAATCCCGCAGGTGGGGCTGGGCTGATGAGGGAGAAATCCTCAGATGTCCGCCGGTTGAGCATATGCTCTATTACCCCGCCCTAGGTACAAACCGGAAAAAAAGGATATATGCATGGCGCTACCTGAATTTACGATGCGACAGCTGCTAGAAGCTGGCGTACACTTTGGTCACCAGACACAACGCTGGAACCCTAAAATGGGCCCATTCATCTATGGCGCTCGCAACGGCATTCACATCATGGATCTGACGCAAACCGTTCCAATGCTGGATCTGGCCTTGCAGGCTGTTCGTGATGTTGCTGCCAAAGGCGGCCGTATTTTGTTCGTCGGCACCAAACGTCAAGCCGCGACGCCTGTGGCTGAAGCCGCTGAAAAATGCGCACAGTATTACATGAACCACCGTTGGCTCGGCGGGACATTGACCAACTGGCAGACCATTTCAAAGTCGATCAAACGTCTTAAAGACGCTGATGAGCTGCTTGAGGGCGGCGCTGAAGGTCTGACCAAGAAAGAGCGTCTGGGCATTGAGCGTCAGCAAACTAAACTGCAAGCCAGCCTTGGCGGCATCCGCGAAATGGGTTCGGTTCCGGACCTGATTTTCGTCATCGATGTGCGCAAAGAAGAGCTGGCAATTGCTGAAGCCAACAAACTGGGCATTCCTGTTGTGGCGATCGTTGATTCCAACTGTAACCCAGATGGCATTGACTACATCATTCCTGGCAACGACGATGCGGCGCGCGCGATTGCGCTTTATACTGATCTGGTGGCCCGTGCGGCGCTGGACGGCATGACCGCCCAAATGGGCGCGGCTGGCATTGATCTGGGCGCATTGGAAGATGCTCCGGTTGAAGAAGTTGTTGCTGACGCGCCGGTTGAAACGCCTGTCGTTGACGAAAAGCCTGCTAAATAAGCATTGGCACAAAGTCAGGTGCGGCCAAGCCCCGCGCCTGACATTTTGAAACCCATATTCAGGAGATCGATGATGGCAATTACAGCTGCATTGGTAAAAGAGCTTCGTGACAGCACTGGCGCTGACATGATGGATTCGAAAAAAGCATTGGTCGAAAACGGCGGCAACATTGAGGCGGCAATCGATTGGTTGCGCACCAAAGGCCTGGCCAAAGCGGCCAAAAAATCCGGCCGTACTGCGGCAGAGGGTCTGGTTGCGGTCAGCGTCAAAGACGGCAAAGGTGTTGCGGTTGAAGTGAATTCTGAAACCGACTTTGTTGGCAAAAATGCTGACTTCCAAGCTATGGTTGGCGGTATCGCTGCGGTGGCATTGTCGGTCGATAACATTGACGCATTGAACGCGGCTGACATGGATGGCAAAACCGTTGCCGAGGTTGTCACTGCCAAAGTCGCGATCATTGGCGAGAACATGTCGGTGCGCCGCATGGTCGTTTTGACCGGCGATCAAGTGGTGTCATATGTGCACAACGCGGTCACTGACGGCATGGGCAACATTGGTGTGCTGGTCGCGCTAAAAGGTGACAACGCGGCGTTTGGCCGTCAAGTTGCCATGCACATCGCGGCTGTGAGCCCAGCATCTTTGTCCGAAGCTGATCTGGATGCGTCCGTGGTTGAGCATGAGAAAAAGATCCTAACCCAGCAAGCCCGTGAATCTGGCAAACCTGAGCAAGTGATCGAAAAAATGATCGTTGGCCGGATGAAGAAATTCATGGCCGAAGTCACTCTGCTGGGACAATCCTTTGTGGTTAACCCTGATCTGACTGTTGCAGAAGCCGCCAAAGAGGCCGGTGTCGAAATCACTGGTTTTGCCCGTCTAGAAGTTGGCGAAGGCATCGAGAAAAAAGAAGAAGATTTTGCAGCTGAAGTTGCCAAAATGAACAGCTAGGCCCAAACAGCCTTTTAGCATTGAAACGGCTCTTGCGTTTAAAACGCGGGGGCCGTTTTTATTTAAGCCGCTGTTCTAAAAATATTAGCGGCGCAACCCGGGCAGGGCCGCACCGCTAATATACACGTCATCATATCGGATATGAGACAGAACGCTACGCTAAGGATGCCAGCCAGGTGAACTGAACGACTACCGGCAGATGCCGGTAGGTTCCCGTTTGGAATGTAATTCCAGATACTGAAGTATCACATCGTCCGTGACATTTCCGCTGGTGGTCGAGAAATATCCCCGCGCCCAAAACCGCTGACCCCAATAGCGTTTGCGCAACTCTGGAAATTCGCGT
>JPUR01000223.1 GCA_001321835.1 Marinosulfonomonas sp. PRT-SC04 | reverse complement strand
CCCCGCCTGCTCGCGGGATCACTGCCTGTGTGTGCGGCACACTTGCTGGCGGGGCTGGCATCAGCCGTCCCGCCAGCCTTTTGAATAGAGCAACCGACGGCAACGCCGGAACGAAGCACCCCAGAAAAGGACGCCCCATGCCGATACCATTTGACGACAACATAGAAGCTGGCTTCCAGCGCGTACTGGCGAGATTGAAGGCAAAAGAAGACGCCGAAAATGGTGCAGGTGCGTTTGACCACTCCGTTCAACGTGGCCAACTTCTGATGCAAAAACGCGCTGACGAATTGACGCCAGAAGAAGCTGCATTCCTAAACTCACCACCACCCGCAAAGCGGCAAAGCTAAAGGATCAATGATTTGACTTTTGATAAATGGACCGTGGGAGCCTCTAAATTGGAAGGCTACTTCCAGCTAGAAAAGCGAACCATCAATCACACTGCGCTGCAATCCAGCAATGGATCACTTGCCGTTTTCGGGACAACCGAAGCTGCTCAAGAAGTAGCCGACAAGCTCAACTCTGGCGAAGTGATCCCAGTGCTCCCCCAGAATAGAATTTAAGGATCTGCGAAATGGCCGGATTAAACAAAACACCCGACGAAATGGCGAAAGCAGGCTGGCAGTTTGGCGCATTCAATCGCGACGATGGAACATGCATTTCCGTACTCAGGGAAGACGGTCACGAATATGGATTGGCTGAATTTTCCGCAGAGTACAGCACGGATTGCCGGATCGTAGATTTGCGCAAATGTGAAGGCTACCAACCGACAATGGAAGCCACCGCCCGCGTCGCAAAAGCAGGTGTAGCAGCATGAACCAACTCAGCCCCTGTGTAGCGGCACCCACTACACAAGGGCTGGCCGAAATTGGTCACAATCGCCCCAAAATCCCTGAACCCTTTGGGCTTCGGGCCGCGTGGCTTCACTTCGCAAACTTAACCGAACTGAACGACTACCGGCAGATGCCGGTAGGTTCCCGTTTGGAATGTAATTCCAGATACTGAAGTATCACATCGTCCGTGACATTTCCGCTGGTGGTCGAGAAATATCCCCGCGCCCAAAACCGCTGACCCCAATAGCGTTTGCGCAACTCTGGAAATTCGCGT
>JPUR01000222.1 GCA_001321835.1 Marinosulfonomonas sp. PRT-SC04 | reverse complement strand
TTGAATAGCCCCTAGATTTGTAGACACCTTGCTTGGTAATTTTGGAAGCAAGGAGGACGTTATGTCCAGAACAAGATTTACAGATGAGTTTAAGCGCGATGCGGTCGCGCAAGTGATCGATCGAGGCTATGCGGTCAGCGAGGTTGCCGAGCGATTGGGGATCAGCACAAAGTCGCTTTACACATGGAAGGGACAGCTTTCCCAATCAGCGAAAGGAGCCAAGATTGATACCGGTCAAAGCCGTGAGATCCGACACCTAAAAGCGGAGCTAATCCGGGTCACTGAGGAGCGTGACATTCTAAAAAAGGCCACCGTGTACTTCGCCAAGGATGCAAAATGAGGTACGCGTTTATTGAAGAGCATCGCCCAGTGTTTTCGGTCCGTGCGATGTGCCGGTGTTTGCGCATTCATCCCAGCGGTTTTTATGCATGGCTGAAGGAACCACTCAGCAAAAGGGCGAAGGAAGACAAGCGTCAAACTGATTTGATTAGAGATGCATGGAAAGACAGTGGCAAGATTTATGGGTATC
>JPUR01000221.1 GCA_001321835.1 Marinosulfonomonas sp. PRT-SC04 | reverse complement strand
TCCATACCCGCAAACTCTCATTATGAATGAGGGAGCCTCGGGGGGCAGGTCACCACTGACAAGATCAAGGCCGAGGTGAAGCTTACGCCAACTCTTCCGTTTCACTTTGTTTTTATGCTTCTCCTCACACCATTCACCCTCACCAAATATCTTCAGGCCGGTACTATCAACAGCCAAGTGCATCGCTTCGTGGCGGTTTGACTTTGGCCCCGGCTGCAAGATCAGATCACTGCCTCGGCGTGACAAGGTGGAAAAATCCGGCACCGAGATATTGACCCGGAGAAGCTTGGCAATGGAACGCATCAAGCCTTGAGTTTGGCGCAGCGGTTGGTTGAAAACGAGGCCCAATGTCAGACAAAGCTCAATCGCCAGGTCCGAGTAGCGCCGCTGGCCGCCACGGGTCGTCCGTCGCGGTGGCGACCATAGATCAAGCGCGTCTTCGCTGATCCAAACCGTCAGATCACCGCGCTGTCGTAAGCCCTCATTGTAAGCAGTCCAGTTGGTCACCCTATATTTCTTCTTCGGAATCTTGTCACGATGATCGGCATTGAATTTATGCGGCATTTATAGAATCCTGAATGAAACAGAATACTTCCGTATCAGACCCAACCCGATCCATGCAACA
>JPUR01000220.1 GCA_001321835.1 Marinosulfonomonas sp. PRT-SC04 | reverse complement strand
TCGGATCACCGACGTCATCTGCCGTCAGATCTGAGCAGATGATTTTGCCACTGACAAGATCAAGGCCGAGGTGAAGCTTACGCCAACTCTTCCGTTTCACTTTGTTTTTATGCTTCTCCTCACACCATTCACCCTCACCAAATATCTTCAGGCCGGTACTATCAACAGCCAAGTGCATCGCTTCGTGGCGGTTTGACTTTGGCCCCGGCTGCAAGATCAGATCACTGCCTCGGCGTGACAAGGTGGAAAAATCCGGCACCGAGATATTGACCCGGAGAAGCTTGGCAATGGAACGCATCAAGCCTTGAGTTTGGCGCAGCGGTTGGTTGAAAACGAGGCCCAATGTCAGACAAAGCTCAATCGCCAGGTCCGAGTAGCGCCGCTGGCCGCCACGGGTCGTCCGTCGCGGTGGCGACCATAGATCAAGCGCGTCTTCGCTGATCCAAACCGTCAGATCACCGCGCTGTCGTAAGCCCTCATTGTAAGCAGTCCAGTTGGTCACCCTATATTTCTTCTTCGGAATCTTGTCACGATGATCGGCA
The DNA here is from genome assembly GCA_001321835.1 of Marinosulfonomonas sp. PRT-SC04. Next base: position 78 of record JPUR01000220.1, on the reverse strand, counting down.
TTGAATTTATGCGGCATTTATAGAATCCTGAATGAAACAGAATACTTCCGTATCAGACCCAACCCGATCCATGCAACA
>JPUR01000219.1 GCA_001321835.1 Marinosulfonomonas sp. PRT-SC04 | reverse complement strand
GCCTACATTTCTGACTTATACTGCCACGGCATCAGCTCGTCCAGCTTGTTGATTTTGTGATCAGCAATGCGTTCCAAAACCCATGTGAGCCAAGCTTGCGGGTCAACCTTGTTCAGCTTGGCGGTTTCAATCAGGGTATAGGCAATGGCCATGGAATTACCGCCGCGTTCTGATCCAGCGAACATCCAGTTTTTACGGCCTATGGCGACGGGCTTCATGGCGCGCTCTGCGGTGTTGTTGTCCAACTCCAGGAAGCCGTGGTCCAGATATGGGCGTGTTTTGGGCTGGCGGTTCAGGGCATATCGAATGGCTTTTGCCAAAGGCGATTTGCCCGATATTTTAGGCAATTGGGCATGAAGCCATTTTTCCAGATCATCGAAGATAGGTTTGGCTTTGCTCTGGCGCAGGGCAGCACGGGCTTCGGGAGACAGGCCTCGCGCCTGTTTTTCTATGCCGTACAATTGTGCGATCCGTTTGATGGCTTCCCCGGCGATGGCAGACCCCTCTGCCGCAAACACATCGACAAACTTGCGCCGGATGTGGGCCATGCAAGCCACCTCTGACGCTTTGTCCTCGCCAAACACACCGTTGAACCCGGCATAACCGTCGGCATGAACCCACCCCTTGTAACCTGACAGATGTTTGACCGGATGCTCACCCTTGCGATCAACCGTGAACTGATACCAAGTGCAGGGTGGAGCAGCCCCGTTCCAAGGCCGCTCATCACGTACATAAGCCCAGATACGGGCGGTTTTGGTCTTTTTATTGCCCGGGGCTAGCATCTTGAGCGGTGTATCGTCCGCAAACAGGGCAGCCCCTTCTTTAACCTGCTTTGCAATAGCTTCGGCCAGCGGTTCCAGAAGGGCGGTGGACTTACCCACCCAATCCGCCAGTGTTGATCGGCCCAAATCAACGCCCTCGCGGGCATAAATCTGGCTCTGTCGGTAAAGTGGCAGATGATCGGCAAACTTGCTGACCAGCACATGGGCCAACAGGCCAGGTCCGGGGCGACCACGTTCGATCGGGCGGGACGGCATAGGGGCGTATGGCTTCGCAACAGGTGCAGGCAGCACGGGGGCGGGCGATCTGGGTCACCACAAATCGGCCCGGGATGTATTCCAGTTCTTCCGTGATATCTTCGCCCAAGACCTTCAAATCACCGCCGCATTCATTGCAAGCCTCACCCGGTGATAAAAC
>JPUR01000218.1 GCA_001321835.1 Marinosulfonomonas sp. PRT-SC04 | reverse complement strand
GGACTTATCATGGCTGTCATGACCGGCGACCTCGCTGAGAGGCGTGGCTTTGTGGTGATGCGGAGGACAGGGTGCGCATTCATCGTGCTCGCCCTCCTCTGCTGGCCCGCACAATGATGAACCCCAGCCAGCCGAATAGGAGGTCAGCGGCGCTATCAAGCAGCACGGCCTGTGAAAAGTTGGAATTTACGATGTCGGCAAACAGTTCTTTTCCCAGCCAACCTGAGAAAACGGCTACCGCGATCCAAGTGGGGACCCAGCGATGCGCCAAGGCACAGCCAATTAGGATATGGCAGCCTTGAATGGCCGACGACAGAAACCAAAGAGGCACATCTGGATCAGAAAACTCCGATCGCCCAAGGACTGTTAGAAACTCATTCATCTGATTGCCCCAAGAGAGCGGCCATCACCATGCGTTGGGTTTTGATCGGTAGGGATTGGAGTAAGACCACGAAAAATAGGGGCCATACATCTTTGGCTTTAGGGGAGGTGATCTCATGCGCCCAGCGCCGCACTGTTTCTTCGTCTTTGCCTAAAAACCGCGAGACAGCCTTGCATTGCTGGCTTTGATTGTGGACCGGCGTAAAGCTGAAAAGCGTGGCCCGCAGGATGTCGGCAAACTCTACGTCATCTAAAACGCCTGCCACCAACTTTTCCGCAGATCTGCGGCGAGCGCTTAGGTTATCAACGGGGCATGATGGATCAACTGAAATCAAAGGCGCTCTCATGTATCACCTCCCCGAAACTTGGTGAGATGCCGAGAAGAAATAACGTGGAGACGGCCATGGAAGTCGACTTTCAGTCCATCCAAGAGGCGATAACGCTTGCCGGGAACACCGGCAGTTCGGCGCAAAAGGTTGCTGGCGCCCTTGAAGTGGTCAAAGGACTTTTTGGCTCGACGAAGGGTGGTGCTGATCCCGAGATCAAACTCGCCATAAGCGATTTGATGCTTCAAGTAGCGAATACGCAGGCGTCGAATGCTCAGCTGATCCAACAGCTGACTGCGCTCAAAGCCATGCTCGAAACGGCGCAAGCAATGCAGTCCGATTTTGACCGCTACGAACTTTGGAAAGCCCCAGCCGGTGCGCTTGTGTACCGCCTCAAAGAAAGTGACGACACGGGGCAGCCAGAGCATTTCCTTTGTCCAAACTGCATGGAGGGCAAACGAAAGTCGATCCTGCAAGGGAAGCGAGAGGTCGAGTGGAGGGTGTTCAGAATTCCGTGTCACAGGGTTAGCCTAGATGTCGAGCACGTCGTC
>JPUR01000217.1 GCA_001321835.1 Marinosulfonomonas sp. PRT-SC04 | reverse complement strand
GATGCGGTTGATGCGCGCTTGAAGTTTGGCCAAGCGCCGCAATTCAATTTCGTTCGCGAAGTGCAGCCACGCGGCTCGAAGCCCAAAGGGTTCAGGGATTTTGGGGCGATTGTGACCAATTCCGGCCAACCCTTGTGTAGTGGGTGCCGCTGCACAGGGGCTGAGTTCGCTCATGCGGTTGCGCTTTCCTTTTCGGGGGTGCGGTGTGGTGGCGTTGCCGTGTCGCACCCCCGTGGCGGTGGGAGGTGCCGCCGGTTGTTCTATTCAAAAGGCTGGCGGGGATGGCATCAGCCGCCCCGCCAGCAAGTGTGCCGCACACACAGGCAATGATCCCGCGAGCAGGCGGGGTGATCGTGTGCGACTGGCGACAGTGTTGTGATTGGTGGGGCATCACGCGGCCAGCTTTCGGCTGGTCAGCGCGTCATTTGCGCAGGTGACCTCAAAGGGGTGGGGTGATAGGGCGGCGATGGTTTTGATTGCGGCGTCAATTGCCCCGGCGCTGTAGGAGGTGCGCTGGCAGATGATTTCACGGGCGCGGCGCAATTGCTGATTTTGCAGCAGTTGGCGGCGGCTTGGTGGGCAGGTGATGTGTTTCAAATACTCATTCCCTTTGTTGGTGGGTATGAGGGTATTTAGTACATATATAATGTACAGTCAAGAATATAAGTACATAAAGTATGTACCAAAATAAACACCAAAAGAATCACTCATGTTGAAGGTGAAGAGTAGTCCTGCGCATTTTCGCAATTATGCGCCAAGGATCACTAAGCGCAGTTAGTGACCTTTGCAAAGTCGTGTAGACGACCCATTGTGGGCCTTGGCCAGCCATTACTGAGCCGCAGCACAGCTTTCCGATTGCAGCCATTCAACTCGAACAGAAAGCTTTTGAGCGGACCCCCACTGGTTGGCAACGAAAGTCGCCTTCCATCCCGAGTTTAGCCAAAACAAAAGTATTATTCAGTAGGAGGGATATAGGCAGCTGGGTTGTTCAGCCACTTTTTCCACTCCTTGTCGAAACGCGATGAATCTAGTTTGTTCAAAGGCCAGTGCTCAGGGCGAGAAAGTCCGTTAGGCAGATAAACAGTAGAGTCACCGAATGCTAAATCTAAATGATCTTGTCGGTAACAGATTTGTGTATCCGAATGGCCAAAGAAATGTGTCTCCCCTCCTAGATTTGCGTTCCTAAAACGAATTCCCAGCGCATCGACCGTAGGATGATCACCATTCTGCTCATGGAATTGAAAAATAACTCCCATCATGTCACCTTGAATAAGAGAGTTTTTCAAAATTGAGTAGGTGAAGAATGCACGGTTAACTTGCGTTCCTCCAGGATTCTCCATGAACTGAATTTCGGCGTTACTGAGATTCGACTTCACGAAGTGGGTGTGGGAAAATACGCAATTACGCAAATTACTATAAGGTAAAGTTGAATACGAGAGGTCAGCCGATTGCAGTTTTGCATTCGCGAAGTTTACGCGCTTACCGTTAGCACCGGTAAGGTTGGTGTAAATGAAATTACATCCAGAAAAATCTGCATTTTGGCAGTGTATTCCCTCCATGCAGCATCTGAAAAAACTGGCCTTGGAAAAGTTAAGCCCCTCGAAGTTCACCTTTCTGAGCATGGTGTGTGTAAGGTCAAGGGTGTACCCAACCAACTTACCATCGGAATACTTATTCTCCACATCTATTTGTGCTACACTTCTTCGTCCGATAACCGAAATCACTAGTTGAATATCACTTTGAGGGCGGTCGAGGTTGTTGATCCAACTGCTGGGTGAACACTTAGTCTTTTTTTCAAGCGTGCCATCATAACTGTCACTTGGAAAGGCGCCAAACTTTGCTCGGCTTGCTGGGGCATTTTCACGAATATATGCACACAATATTTCCATGATGCGAACGTGATCACGCCCATTGTCGTGGCGGGTCGAGTCCTGTGCTATACGTTCCATGGAAAGGATCGCTCCAGAACGGACCTCAATATTGGGCCGCGTTTCTTTGAAAACCTGCCAACTACCTTCACTCCCAACTATTTCTTGGGCACTAAGCTCGACTGGTTCTCCTTGCCATTCGATTACCGTACGTTCTTCTGGCCAAGTTGAGACTGTTATCCGCCATTCTTCATCAACGACATCAGTTTGTTGATTGTATTCACGATGCCGCGCCCTATCTCCAAGTTTAGTGCGTTCCTTTAATAAGAACTCCATAGCCCTATCTTCGTTGTAAGAAACGATATCGCGCTTTCCTGTCCAGATCGTTACAGGCCGTCCAATCCGTTCAACAGATTTGTCTGCCCCAAGTTGCTCTACCGCTTTATGGATGCGATCAGTCATGTGACCCTCTTTTTGGAAAGATACCGTCAGATGCTTGAGTACGGTTCCCCATATAACAAAAGGTGCTCCCAGAAGCGCTGCAATCAGTGTGCTTGAGCCGAACGACAAAGCACTGCTCGAAGACACAATTCTTCCGATCACAAAAAATGCCGCTAAAATTGCACCTAAAAAAAGCAAGGCAGAGGCCAATAGAAGTAGCGAACCGAGAACAATACCAAGCCATCGCGATTTCGTCCAATCTGGAGAGCTTCGAAAGCCTAACCATTCCACTAATGACTTCGGTGTTTGGCGTTTTTTCAGCATATAAAAATATCCGGTGCTCAATGCGCAAAAAAGTAAAATGCTTGTGAAAGTCAACCTAGCAGCCGATGACGCCACCTACAATGTGCAGCCTCAAAAAGTGAATGATAGAACCTTAGCTCCCACTTTATTGCGAGATGATGAAGCACCATTATTCCAAATGTCCGCTTCCACCTAGATAGTAACTGCTCTTGCAGTCGCAACGAACTTTGGCATTCCGCCCGTTTTATCGATACGACACGTCTGCTTTGGGGCTGGGAGCAGTCATCTGTTGCATATTCAATAATAGCGGTTTGATTCCTGACCTGCCCCCCGAGGCTCCCTCATTCATAATGAGAGTTTGCGGGTATGGATTTCATATTC
>JPUR01000216.1 GCA_001321835.1 Marinosulfonomonas sp. PRT-SC04 | reverse complement strand
ACGCGAATTTCCAGAGTTGCGCAAACGCTATTGGGGTCAGCGGTTTTGGGCGCGGGGATATTTCTCGACCACCAGCGGAAATGTCACGGACGATGTGATACTTCAGTATCTGGAATTACATTCCAAACGGGAACCTACCGGCATCTGCCGGTAGTCGTTCAGTTGATTTGTCAGGTCACAATCTTGATTGGGATGGTCAGTTTCTTCTTTGTTTTGCGCAATCGAGACTCATCGTTCCAACGCCAAATTATGGAAATTGACGCCCGACTTTCCGCTGTTGAGAAGGGGATCAAATAATGAATTCTGCCAATCTCGCCATGAATTTCGATGGAAGCTTTGGTTGTGACGCCTTCAATGCCATTCCAAACAAGGGCTTCCCCGCCGAATGCATCGCTCCCATTCCAAATATCGGATCGGTCGATAAGGATGCTCTTATTGCAATTGATTTTGAGCAATGTAAATCCGGCAATCTCTGGGCTTTTCACTGCCAACTGCAAAAACAAAACATCTGCTATTTCTCTATCCGAGCGGTATTTACTGATCTCAAAAATTGGATCGGAGCGCATCTGGGACTTTCTCTGGTTTTTATAGACCACAAACCCCAGAACTGTTGCGCAGACCCCTCCGACAGCCCCAACCAAACTGGCCAGATCATTCAGGCCCTTGCCGATAAGAGTTTCCATCCTGTGTTCCTTATGCATTTTCGCCGGATGGGCGAAGGCGCTGGTTTGAGACACCAGCGCCTTCAACTTAATCTATTTGGTTTTATTTTGGAAGACAGGGGAATTCACCCCAGAGATTTGCAGGCGAGGGCGGGCAACCGTGCTTTAGGCGCTGAACGGGGGCAGGTGGGTCTGCAAAGCCCCTACCAGACACGCGGGCGGGCTTTCCTTAGCCCAGCGCTCATACCGTAGGGGGCGTGGGCGTCCGCAATGTGTGCCCTCTTATCTTCCTGTTGGGCCGGATCACGGGTTGCGCGTTGCGCCGGTGGTTCGGCTTTTGGGGGTGGTGTGATGTGTCCTGTGAACGGGTGCGCAAAGCGTATGAAGCCCGTGGAATGGCGGTGGCGATATGAGCAGTAGTCCCGCCGTTGCCTTTGGTTTTTTTGCCACAACAGTAGCGCTGAAAGCCAAGTGTGGTCAGCTGACTGATCGGTTTAGGGCTGATTTGGCGCAAAAGACGCTTGAATTTGTACCGGATGATGCCGATGCGCGTGTGGCCATTTTGGCCTTTCTCGCCACCAACCGTGATTTCCCCGTCGCAGCGGGGCAGGCATTGCTGGATTTCATTTGCGCATGGATGGAGGACCGTAGCCCGAAAGATGTTGAACGGGTGTTGCAGGAAATCAAATCCCAGCCAGAATACGAATGGCAAGATCGGGCGGATTTGCAATGAGTGTTTCGGTTTCACACTTGGTTTCGATGGCTCGGGCAGGGCAAGCAATCCAACGTATCGATAAAATTGACACGTTGGATTGCCTGGGTGAAATCAGTGGCTTCAAATCTGGCGTCGTTGCATATGGCCCGCCACTGACCGTGGCCGAACAAAATGCGTTGGCGCATCGGGCGATTAAAGTGCAGCGAGGTCGGTGTTGATGACCTATCAAGAAGACCCGCGTTTGATCGAGGCTAAGGCCATTCCAATGTCGGAGATTGTCGACCGGATCGGTATTGCTGGTTTGAAAAATATGTCGGGCGAGTTGATTGGCCCGTGCCCGCTGTGTGGCGGTCGTGACCGGTTCGGGATTAATTTGCGCAGCAATGCGTTTTTGTGCCGCAAGTGCGATGTTCGCGGTGGTGATCAAATAGCATTGGTGCAGCAGGTTCTAAATCTGGATTTTCTTGAAGCCCTTGGGTGGTTGTGCGGTGATAAGCCTGCCAGCATCGATCCAGTTGAAATGCAGCGTCGGCGCGATAAGGCGGCGGAAAGTCAGCGAAAACAGGATGAATATGCCGCCAAGGCACGGGCCTTTGCGCGTCGGAATGCCCAAGAAATTTGGGGTAAGGGTCGCAATCAAGATGTGACGATGTTGCGTGATTATTTCGCGGTGCGTGGCATCACGACAAATCTGCTGCCAGATATCCCAACTTGCCTGCGCCTGATCCCTGATCATCCATATGTTAAAAAGATCGGTGGTCAATTGGGCACCGCCCATCGCGGCCCCTGCATGATTGGTTTGATCCAAGGGCCAGATGATCGCGGTGCCGCGGTTCACCAGACGTGGCTGGATGTGACGCGGTTAAACGGCAAAGCGGTGATTTCACAAAATGGCGAGGCGCTGCCAGCAAAAATGGTGCGCGGTTCCAAAAAAGGTGGCGCAATCCGGTTATGGACGCCCCTGGGGGCTGACACGTTGGTGATGGGCGAGGGCATTGAAACCACGCTCACAGCAATGGTGGCGCAGGCTATTCCGGATGCTGCTTACTGGTGTGCTGTCGATCTGGGTAACATGTCTGGCAAAATGCTGCGGGGCAAAGGCAAGCGTTTTGCTGGTGTGCCGGACATGCAGGATCGTGATGCCTTTGTGCCGCCGCCGTGGGTGAAGCGTTTGGTTTTCATCATGGATGGTGATTCCGAGCCAAAGTTAACCCGTGCCAAGCTTGAAGCCGGGTTGCGGCGCGCGATGGCGTATCGCGATGGTTTGGTTTGCCAAATTGTGCAGGCCGGTGACGGGGTCGATTTGAATGATGTTTTGAAGGGGCAAGGTGATGATTGAGCGCCGCGAAATTATCCTTACTAAAATCAAGGCCCGTGTGGATATCGACGCGGCGTCAGGGTGTTGGAATTGGACAGGGCCGGATTCCGGTAATGGTCGCGGGGGGGGGGTATCCCCGTATGTGTTTGGATGGCCAGACGGTATCAGTTCACCGCGTTATGTTTACGCATTTCCACGGCTACGTGCCGGGCAAAAAGCAGATTGATCACACATGTCGAAATCGCCGCTGTGTCAATCCGGTGCATTTGGAAATGGTCACTCACAAAGAAAATCAGCGGCGACGGGATAAGGCGGTGCGATCGTGACTGACAATATCAAAAAAGTACAAGACAAGTTCGCTGACGCCGAGGATATTGCACCGGTTGATGGCTTGGTGCCGCCTGATGATATGCCTTCAGCGGATCAGGGCTATGATGCCCCGCCGCCCCGCACCCCTGATGATGGGTATACATCGGAGCCTCCCTATGATCCCGTCGCGCATGCCAGCGTCCAACCTCTGAATGATTATGGTAATGGCCAGCGGTTTATAATCCACTTTGGCGAGGATATTATGTTCGTGCCACGTGTGGGTTGGTTCACTTGGTCTGGGCAGGTTTGGGAAAAGGATGCAGATCAGCTGGCCATACGATCGCAGGCGCAGAAAATATGGGCGCTGATCGAGAAAGAGACGCTGTTTATTGAGCCAAGCAAAAAAGACCGAGCGATGATCGGTGAGGAGCACCGGTTGATGGACAAAATGTTCAAACTGGAAGAATTGCCTCAGGTGGATCGTGATGAAGATCACAAAGAGCAGTTGGGCACGATTGCCGCACGTTTAAAGACTATCGATGCGATGCTGAAGGATCACAAATCCTTGGTTGGGCGACGTATGACCTTTGCCAAAAACGCGGGCAACAGCAACACTATGGCCAATATGATCACCGAGAGCGAGACGGACTTGGCGGTGCCATTTGAAGCGCTCGATTCCGGTGCGCTGGATGTTAACACACAGTCCGGTTTGTTGCGCTTTTCTGTTGATGACGTGGGGTTGGGTGGTGGCGTCAAGGTTCCCAAATATGAGCTAATCCCGCATGAGCGCGACCAAAAGCTAACCAAGATGATGCCTGTAAATTTTGATGGTAAGGTTGCCGCGCCATTGTTTTACGCCTTCCTTGAGCGGGTCCAGCCCGATCGGGAAATGCGCGAGTTTCTAAAGCGCTGGCATGGGTTTGGAATGACGGGTCAGAAGATCCAGAAAATGGCGTTTTATTATGGTGGGGGTGCCAACGGTAAATCTGTGCTGGTGGATATCATCAGCCGGATCATGGCCGGATATGCGACATCGATGCGGATAGAAAGCCTGACCGGCACCAATAAACGATCAGGTGCAGAGGCTACGCCCGACCTGATCCCGCTGTTGGGCGCTCGATCCGTTCGCACCAGTGAGCCTGACCAGGGGCAGCAATTAAATGAGGGGTTGGTCAAGCAGTTTACGGGCGGTGAAGTTCTGCCCGTGCGGCCAAACTACGGAGAGCAGATTGATTTAGACCCGCTATTCAAGCTGACTATGTCCGGCAATCACAAGCCCGAAATACGCGGGGGCGATGACGGCATCTGGCGCAGGGTTATGTTGGTGCCGTTTGATGTGCAAATTCCAGAATCCGAACGCGACCTTATGTTGGGCGAGAAGCTATGGGCTGAACGTGACGGCATATTCGCGTGGTTGGTTGAGGGGCTGATGGATTACCTTGAGGGCGGCTTGGCAATCCCGACAACGGTTCGAGCCGCCACAGACGAATATCGTGAAGAATCCGATCCAATAGGAACCTTCTTAACTGGCTGCTGTGTGATCACCGGCGACATGACCAACAACATCATGTCGGATCAGTTTGGAGCCGCGTTCAATTACTATTTGATGGAACGCGGCCTGACCGTGTGGAAGCTGACCTGCCCCCCGAGGCTCCCTCATTCATAATGAGAGTTTGCGGGTATGGATTTCATATTC
>JPUR01000215.1 GCA_001321835.1 Marinosulfonomonas sp. PRT-SC04 | reverse complement strand
CCGCATAATGATGAACCTCGGCGACCTTATGGGTCATCAGGTCTTGCGATGTTGAATTCATGGGGCGTTTATCAGGGTGAAACCCATCCAGTTTGGAGCCATCGGACAGCACCCAGTAATTGCCGCTTTGATCCCAGCTGCCGCTGCCAATCCAGCCACTGGTGCAGTGGGTGTTAAGTTTGGCGTAATTGCGGGGCTGCTTGACGATACTTTTGAAACCATTGTTTTGTTTGGTCTCTGGCAGGCTAGATTGGGTGAATTGTTGATGCACCAAACCGTCTTGCCAGATGGTCAACTGATTGCTGCCAAAGATCCGCCAATGGATCGCCATCGCGGCATAGGGCACATCGCCGTTTTGCAGCAGAGCGCCGATTGTGCCGTCGCCTTGGTGAATGACCAAAAATTCATCGACATCACAGGTGAACATCCATTCGGCCTCTTTTACCAATGGGTGCTGCGCTGCATTGCGGGCCGCTGAGGGCTGTGGGTGCTCATCAGGTTCCGGTGTGTGGCGCTTGCAATTCAGCACGCCCTCGCGCTCTAGCAGGCGCAGCAATTGCGGCGAATGATCGGTGCAATCATTGAACATAACCAGAATATTTTCAAACCCCAGCATCTTCTGCCAGGCCACCCATTCCAGAATAAACGGACCCTCGTTTCGCATGAGGGTTAGAACGAGACTGCTTTGCATAATACTGTTGTCCTGACGTCGGTTTCCCCCTATTTATCATAGGGCTTTCATGGGGTGCAATAATTATGGGTCCTCAGGTGACAAGGATTGTTTGAGCCTGTTGACACGGGCTGCGACTCTCCATATACGACAGCCACTTGGGCAGGGTGTATTCCCGTTTGCTCAGGTTTAAAACTAGTAGTGGTCACGATCCGGGCTGGCGCTCCGATCCTCTGGATACCCGCCATACCGCCTTGCAATTTGGGGTGGATGTGGCATTTGCGCTGTGCGGGTATGCGATCCGCGTGAAATTTTAATGTGTTGCAACACGGGGATAACCTGCATGCCAACGATACAACAGCTGATCCGCAAACCGCGGCGGCCCAAAGTTAAACGCTCGAAGTCACTCCATCTGGAGGGATGTCCGCAGAAACGCGGCGTCTGTACGCGCGTCTATACAACGACACCAAAGAAGCCAAACTCCGCGATGCGGAAAGTTGCGAAGGTTCGCCTGACCAACGGTTTTGAGGTGATCAGTTATATTCCAGGCGAAAGTCACAATCTTCAGGAGCACTCTGTGGTTCTGATTCGTGGTGGTCGCGTCAAAGATTTGCCCGGTGTCCGTTACCACATCCTTCGTGGTGTTTTGGATACCCAAGGCGTTAAAGATCGTAAGCAACGTCGTTCGAAATACGGCGCCAAGAAGCCGAAGTAAGGAGAGCTCGAGATGTCACGCCGCCACGCCGCAGAGAAACGTGAAGTATTGCCGGACGCCAAATTTGGCGACCGCATTCTTACGAAATTTATGAATAACCTGATGATTGATGGTAAGAAATCAATCGCTGAAAGCATCGTCTACAATGCGTTTGATCGCGTTGAAGTCAAGCTGAAACGTGCCCCTGTCGAGGTCTTCCATGAAGCCATCGACAACATCAAGCCGTCCGTCGAAGTTCGTTCGCGTCGGGTTGGTGGTGCGACCTATCAGGTTCCTGTCGAGGTGCGCCCGGAGCGCCGTGAGGCATTGGCCATTCGTTGGTTGATCATCGCGGCTCGCAAGCGCAACGAGAACACAATGGAAGAGCGCCTTGCTGGTGAGCTGATGGATGCAGTAAGCAGCCGCGGCACCGCCGTTAAAAAGCGCGAAGACACCCACAAAATGGCCGAAGCGAACAAAGCTTTCAGCCATTACCGCTGGTAACACTTTAAGGTTAGGCCCCAGAAAATGGCACGCGAATATCCACTCGATCGATACCGTAACTTCGGCATCATGGCTCACATCGATGCAGGTAAAACCACCTGTACCGAACGGATCCTGTTTTATACGGGGAAATCCCACAACCTTGGCGAAGTGCATGATGGCGCGGCGACAATGGATTGGATGGAGCAGGAGCAGGAGCGCGGAATTACCATTACGTCCGCTGCGACCACCACTTTCTGGGCCCACACAACTGACGGTGAAACTGACGATACTGAAAAGTATCGGATGAACATCATTGATACGCCTGGCCACGTTGACTTCACTATTGAAGTTGAGCGGTCCTTGGCTGTTCTCGATGGTGCGATTGCGTTGTTGGATGCCAATGCGGGTGTTGAGCCTCAAACCGAGACTGTTTGGCGTCAGGCTGACCGCTACAAGGTTCCACGGATCGTTTTCGTGAACAAAATGGATAAGATCGGCGCTGATTTCCAAAATTGCGTTGATATGATCTTGGACCGTACCGGTGCGATCCCGTGCCCGGTTCAGTTCCCAATCGGGGCTGAAACCGAGCTGGAAGGCATCGTCGATTTGATCACCATGCAAGAATGGGTCTGGATCGGTGACGATCTGGGTTCAACGTGGGAAATTCGTGATATTCGCCCTGAGCTTCAGGCCGAAGCCAATACCCGTCGCGCCACCATGATCGAACTTGCTGTCGACATGGATGATGACGCCATGGAAGCCTATCTGGACGGCGTTGAGCCGGATGTTGCGACGTTGCGCGGTCTGATCCGTAAGGGTACGATTGCAATGGCGTTCGTGCCGATGCTGGCGGGTTCTGCCTTTAAAAACAAAGGCGTTCAACCACTGCTGAACGCTGTGATCGACTTCTTGCCCAGCCCGCTGGATGTTGTTGATTACATGGGCTTCTTGCCCGGTGATGAGACCGAAACCCGTGACATTCCGCGTCGTGCGGACGATGACATGCCATTCTCGGCGCTTGCTTTTAAAATCATGAATGACCCGTTTGTTGGTTCGCTGACATTCACACGGATTTATTCTGGTTTCCTGAAAAAGGGCGACAACATCATCAACTCGACCAAAGGCAAAAAAGAGCGTGTTGGCCGGATGATGATGATGCACGCGATCAACCGCGAAGAAATCGAAGAAGCATGGGCGGGCGACATCATTGCGCTGGCAGGTCTGAAGCAAACCACCACTGGTGATACGCTTTGTTCCGTTGCTGATCCGGTGGTTCTGGAAACAATGACGTTCCCCGATCCTGTGATCGAGATTGCTGTTGAGCCAAAAACCAAAGCTGACCAAGAAAAAATGTCAGCAGGTCTGGCCCGTCTGGCGGCTGAGGATCCCTCCTTCCGCGTTGAAACCGATTTTGAATCGGGCCAAACCATCATGAAGGGCATGGGCGAATTGCACCTCGATATTCTGGTCGATCGTCTGCGTCGTGAATTCAAGGTTGAAGCCAATATCGGCGCGCCACAAGTGGCCTACCGTGAGACCATTGGTCATGAAGCTGAAATCGACTACACTCACAAGAAACAATCTGGTGGTTCTGGTCAATTCGCGCGTATTAAAATGGTCATCATGCCGACCAAACCTGGTGAAGGTTTCTCGTTTGAGAGCAAAGTGGTTGGCGGCAACGTGCCAAAAGAATACATCCCAGGTGTTGAAAAAGGCATCAAATCGGTGATGGACTCTGGCCCACTAGCTGGCTTTCCTGTGATCGACTTCAAAGTGATCCTGCTGGACGGCGCTTACCACGATGTCGATTCATCGGTTTTGGCTTTTGAAATTTGTGCACGTGCTGCGATGCGTGAAGGTTTGCGCAAAGCTGGAGCGAAAATGCTCGAGCCAATCATGAAAGTCGAAGTGATCACGCCGGATGAATATACCGGCAGCATCATTGGTGACCTGACGTCACGTCGTGGTCAGGTTCAGGGTCAAGATTCACGCGGCAACGCGATTGCGATCGAAGCCTTTGTGCCACTGGCCAATATGTTTGGGTACATCAACAACCTGCGGTCCATGTCTTCGGGCCGTGCGAACTTCTCGATGCAGTTCGACCATTATGACCCCGTTCCGCAAACTATCTCGGACGAAATTCAAGCGAAATTCGCGTAAGCGCAACGGCGTATTCGCATACAGTGTAAAGAAGGAGCCCACCATGGCTAAGGAAAAGTTTGAACGCACAAAACCGCACGTTAACATCGGCACAATCGGCCACGTTGACCACGGCAAGACCACATTGACCGCAGCGATCACCAAATATTTTGGTGAATTCACTCCCTATGACGAAATTGACGGCGCGCCAGAAGAAAAAGCTCGCGGCATCACCATTTCGGCAGCCCACGTTGAGTATGAAACCGAAGCGCGTCACTATGCGCACGTTGATTGCCCAGGCCACGCCGATTATGTGAAAAACATGATCACTGGTGCGGCACAAATGGATGGCGCTATCTTGGTTGTGAACGCAGCTGATGGCCCGATGCCACAAACCCGTGAGCACATCCTGTTGGGTCGCCAAGTTGGCATCCCTTACATGGTTGTCTACATGAACAAAGTTGATCAGGTCGATGATGACGAGCTGCTCGAGTTGGTTGAAATGGAAATCCGCGAGCTGCTGTCGAAATACGAGTATCCTGGCGACGACATTCCAGTGGTCATGGGCTCTGCCCTGGCCGCAATGGAAGGCCGCGACCCTGAGATCGGCGAGACTTCGATCCGTGCGCTGATGAAAGCTGTTGACGAGTATATCCCGACACCAGAACGTGCAATGGACAAGCCTTTCTTGATGCCAATCGAGGATGTGTTCTCGATCTCTGGCCGTGGCACTGTGGTTACTGGCCGTATTGAACGTGGCGTGATCAATATTGGTGAAGAAATCGAAATCATCGGTCTTCGCGACACCACAAAATCAACCTGTACCGGCGTTGAAATGTTCCGCAAACTGCTGGACCGTGGCGAAGCTGGCGACAATGTTGGTGTTCTTTTGCGCGGTATTGACCGTGACAATGTTGAGCGTGGCCAGATTTTGGCGAAACCAGGTTCGGTTAAGCCGCACACCAAATTCGAGGCCGAAGCCTATATTTTGACCAAAGACGAGGGCGGCCGTCACACGCCATTCTTTGCCAACTATCGTCCACAGTTTTACTTCCGTACAACGGATGTAACGGGCACGGTTACCCTGCCAGAGGGCACTGAAATGGTTATGCCTGGCGACAACCTGAAGTTCGAAGTTGAACTGATTGCGCCGATCGCCATGGAAGACGGCTTGCGCTTCGCGATCCGTGAAGGTGGCCGGACTGTTGGTGCGGGCGTCGTGTCCAAAATCCTCGAGTAAACTAACTAACGATACGGGTTCGATGTGGGGCGCAGAATAATCTGCGCTCCACCTATCAACTCTCACGCCGCGAAAGGCTAATTCAATGCAAAGCCAAACTATTCGCATTCGGTTAAAAGCATTTGACCATCGGGTACTGGACGCCAGCACTCAAGAGATTGTCAACACAGCTAAACGGACTGGCGCCACTGTGCGCGGCCCGATTCCGATGCCGAACAAGATTGAAAAATTTACTGTTCTGCGTAGTCCTCACGTGAATAAGAAGTCTCGTGAACAATTCGAAATCCGCACGCACAAACGCCTGCTGGATATCGTCGACCCAACACCCCAAACTGTAGACGCGCTGATGAAGCTCGACTTGGCAGCCGGTGTTGACGTCGAAATCAAAGTTTAAGGGGGCAGAAATAGATGCGCTCTGGTGTAATTGCGAAAAAGATGGGCATGACCCGTCTTTTCATGGAGGATGGCCGGCAGATACCTGTCACTGTTCTGCAACTCGATAACCTGCAGGTTGTTGCAACCCGCACGGTTGAAAAAGATGGCTATACAGCTGTTCAGCTGGGCACAGGCACTGCCAAAGTTAAGCGCGTTTCAAAAGCGATGCGCGGTCACTTTGCAGCCGCTAAAGTCGAGCCGAAACGCAAGATTGCGGAATTCCGGGTCACCCCTGAAAACCTGATTGAAGTTGGCGAAGAAATCATCGCGGATCATTACTTTGAGGGCCAATACGTTGACGTAACT
Source organism: Marinosulfonomonas sp. PRT-SC04 (assembly GCA_001321835.1). The sequence continues at coordinate 15,722 of JPUR01000215.1, read as the reverse complement.
GGCACCTCGATTGGTAAAGGTTTCGCGGGGGCTATGAAGCGTCACAACTTTAAAGGTCTTCGTGCAACGCACGGTGTTTCGGTCTCTCACAGATCGCACGGCTCTACCGGCCAATGTCAGGATCCTGGCAAAGTGTTCAAAGGCAAGAAAATGGCTGGTCATATGGGTGCTGCCCGTATCACCACGCAAAATCTTGAAGTTGTTCGCACCGATGCTGACCGTGGCTTGATCATGGTCAAAGGCGCGGTTCCAGGTTCCAAAGGTGGTTGGGTGACATTGAAGGATGCGGTTAAGAAGCCGACCCCTGAAAATCTTGTTTACCCTGCTGCACTGCGGTCTGCTGTAAAAGAAGCTGCAGTTGAAGCTCCAGCTGTAAAAGAGGGAGATGACGCATGAAAATCGACGTGATCAAACTTGACGGTAAAAAGGCCGGCACTGTAGAACTCGGTGACGAGATCTTCGCGCTGGAACCACGTGCCGACATCTTGCACCGTGTGGTGCGCTGGCAGCGTAACAACGCACAAGCCGGCACCCACAAGGTGAAGACTCGTTCCGAAGTAAGCTACTCGACCAAGAAGATCTATCGTCAGAAAGGTACCGGTGGCGCTCGTCACGGTGCTCGTTCTGCACCGATCTTTCGCGGTGGTGGCGTTTACAAGGGCCCAACACCACGCAGCCACGGCCATGAGTTGACGAAGAAATTCCGCAAACTCGGCCTGAAGCACGCGCTGTCTGCAAAGGCATTCGCGGGTGAACTGGTTGTGATCGACACCGCTGATCTGAAGGATTCAAAAACTTCAGCTCTGGCTAAGACGATCAAGGAACTGGGCTGGAAGCGCGCGCTGATTATCGATGGTGCTGAGGTATGTGAAAACTTTGCCAAAGCAGCTCGTAACATTGAAGGTCTGGATATCCTGCCTTCACAGGGCGCAAATGTTTATGACATCCTGAAACGCGACACCCTTGTGTTGACCAAAGCAGGTGTCGAAGCACTGGAGGCTCGACTGAAATGAGCGCGAAGGCAGAACATTACGACGTGATCCGCAAGCCGATCATCACCGAAAAAGCAACGAATGCTTCCGAGCAAAACGCTGTTGTTTTTGAAGTGGCGATTGATGCCAATAAACCGCAAATCAAAGAGGCTGTTGAAAGCCTGTTTGGGGTCAAAGTGAAGGCCGTGAATACGACCATCACCAAAGGCAAATCCAAGCGGTTCAAAGGACAGATTGGCAAGCGCAAAGACGTTAAAAAAGCTTATGTTACTCTCGAAGAGGGAAACACTATCGACGTCTCCACAGGCCTCTGATAGTAAAGCAACGAATCTACGATCTCAGCCCCGATTTATCGGGGCTGAGGCCATTTTACCCGAGCCGTAAATCCGGCTTGCATTGTAACCGAGGTCTGCACCGCTTGTGGGCCTCAAAGCTAACGGAAGACAGAAAGCATGGCATTAAAGTCGTATAAACCGACGACGCCAGGCCAACGTGGGTTGGTTCTGATCGACCGTTCGGAGCTTTGGAAAGGACGTCCTGTTAAAACTCTCACAGAGGGTTTGAGCAAACATGGCGGCCGGAACAATACCGGACGGATTACGATGCGTCGCAAAGGTGGGGGCGCAAAGCGTCTGTACCGGATTATTGATTTCAAACGCACGAAATTTGATGTTTCGGCTACGGTTGAACGGATCGAATATGATCCGAACCGGACGGCCTTCATCGCACTGATCAAGTATGAAGATGGCGAGCAAGCCTATATCATCGCGCCACAGCGCCTTGCTATTGGTGGCAAGGTGATCGCATCAGCCAAGGCTGACGTGAAACCTGGCAATGCGATGCCCTTCACGGGTCTGCCAATTGGTACAATCATCCACAACATCGAGCTTAAGGCTGGTAAGGGTGGGCAAATCGCTCGCGCTGCTGGCACATATGCTCAGTTTGTTGGTCGTGATGGTGGGTATGCGCAAATTCGCTTGTCTTCGGGCGAGCTGCGCATGGTGCGTCAGGAATGTATGTGTACCGTTGGTGCTGTATCTAACCCTGACAACTCCAACCAAAACCTCGGTAAAGCTGGCCGTAACCGCCACAAGGGCATCCGCCCCTCTGTACGTGGTGTTGTAATGAACCCCGTCGATCACCCGCATGGTGGTGGTGAGGGTCGTACGTCCGGTGGTCGTCACCCGGTTTCGCCTTGGGGCAAGCCAACCAAAGGTGCTCGCACCCGTAATAAGAAAAAAGCGTCTAGCCGCCTGATCATCCGGTCGCGTCACGCCAAGAAGAAGGGACGTTAGAGTATGGCACGTTCTGTATGGAAAGGCCCGTTTGTCGATGGTTATGTGCTTAAGAAAGCCGAAGCATCGCGCGAATCTGGTCGCAAAGAAGTTATCAAAATTTGGTCGCGTCGCTCAACCATCTTGCCCCAGTTTGTGGGTTTGACGTTTGGCGTTTATAACGGCCGTAAACACATCCCCGTCAACATATCGGAAGATATGATCGGTCAGAAGTTTGGTGAGTATTCACCAACTCGGACATACCATGGTCATGCCGCCGATAAAAAAGCGAAGCGGAAGTAGGGTCATGAGTAAGCAAAAAAACGCACGCCGCGTGGCTGACAACGAGGCAATGGCGAAAGTCAAAATGCTTCGTACCTCGCAGCAAAAATTGAACTTGGTCGCGCAACTGATCCGTGGCAAGAAAGTTGGCCAGGCCCTAACAGACCTGACATTTTCTAAAAAACGGATCGCTGCAGATGTGAAGAAATGTCTTCAGTCGGCAATTGCGAACGCTGAAAACAACCACAACCTAGATGTTGATGAGTTGATTGTTGCCGAAGCTTATACCGGCAAGAATTTGACACTGAAACGTGGGCGCCCTCGCGCTCGTGGTCGGTTTGGCAAGATCTTGAAACCATTTTCCGAGCTGACTATCTTGGTTCGTCAAGTTGAGGAGCAATCGTAATGGGTCAAAAGATTAATCCAATTGGTATGCGCCTGCAGATCAACCGTACTTGGGACAGCCGCTGGTATGCGGAATCCAAAGACTTCGGTAATCTTCTGCTGGAAGATATCAAAATGCGCGCGTTCATCAAAGATGATTGCAAACTGGCTGGTATCAGTCGTGTGATCATTGAGCGTCCGCACAAGAAATGCCGCGTTACGGTTCACACCGCACGTCCTGGCGTTATCATCGGCAAGAAAGGCGCAGACATCGAAACTCTGCGTAAGAAACTGGCCGCGATGACCGACAGCGAATTGCACCTGAACATTGTCGAAGTTCGCAAACCTGAAATGGACGCAGTACTGGTTGCTGAAAACATTGCACAACAGCTGGAGCGTCGTGTTTCGTTCCGACGTGCGATGAAACGTTCGGTTCAAACCACCATGCGTATGGGTGCCCTTGGCATTCGTGTGAACGTTGCTGGTCGTCTTGGCGGTGCCGAGATTGCCCGTACCGAATGGTACCGCGAAGGTCGGGTTCCGCTGCACACGCTGCGCGCCGATATCGACTACGCACACGCTGAAGCGATGACTGCTTATGGCATCATCGGGATCAAAGTCTGGATCTTCAAAGGTGAGATCATGGAGCACGATCCACAGGCGCGTGATCGTAGGTTAGAGCAACTCCAGCAAGGCCCTGCACCTCGTGGTGCTGGCGGCCGTCGTTAGGGAGTATGATAGATGCTACAACCAAAACGTACTAAATTCCGCAAAATGCACAAAGGCCGTATTCGCGGCGAAGCAAAAGGCGGCACCACCCTAAACTTTGGCACATATGGTCTGAAAACCATTGAGCCAGAGCGCATCACAGCCCGTCAAATTGAGGCGGCACGTCGTGCGATGACCCGTCACATGAAACGTCAGGGCCGTGTCTGGATCCGTATTTTCCCAGACACACCTGTGACCTCTAAGCCAACCGAAGTTCGGATGGGTAAAGGTAAGGGTTCTGTCGATTTCTGGGCCGCTAAGGTTAAACCTGGCCGCGTGCTGTTTGAAATTGATGGTGTGAGCGATACTGTTGCGCGTGAAGCGTTGCGTCTTGCTGCGATGAAACTGCCGGTGAAAACCCGCACGATCGTCCGCGAAGATTGGTAAATCGCAACAATCGAAGATTGTAGCGGTGCGGTGTAGCGGGTTTTGAAAGAAAACCTGCAAGCCGTCCATCAGCTAAATAGAGAACCCCGTCAGTTTCTGGCGGGGTTTTTTGTATCGCAATCAAAAAACAGACCCCGTGTCAGGCTCGGGGTGGCAACTCAAGACATCTCCACCCAATTCATAATTGCTTCACCTGATGATTTATTCTGCTGCGGAGCGTCACGGTGTCGAACCTACATGGTGACGCTGGGAGCGAGGTTTGGCTCTGTCTCCGTATTCCGGCGCCCTTGTTTATGCTCAAGTGAGTGTTTGAAATCTGAGGCGTAAAGTGACGCATCGACTGATTGATGTACGCTGTGGCGCAGTGACGATCCACAAGACGATGCGAGATTCTAAATCACCCCTTGCCTTATGCCCTATTGGGGCTTATTGGAACATCTTCACCACGCACTCCACTGGAATCAGGGTGACCCAATATTGGGCCCGCCGGTGATGTTGAAAAGAAGGAAAAAGGCGATGAACGCCAATGAACTAAGAGATAAAACGCCAGACCAGCTCAAAGATGAGCTGGCGAACCTGAAAAAGGAATCGTTTAACTTGCGCTTCCAGCAGGCCACTGGCCAAATGGAAGGCACTGCGCGTATGCGTGCGGCTCGCCGTGATGCAGCCCGTGTCAAAACAATTCTCAACCAAAAAGCTGCCGCTGCAGCTGCTGAAGAATAGGAGCCTAGTAATATGCCCAAACGTATCCTTACTGGCACCGTAACCAGCAACCAAAACGAGCAAACCGTAACGGTTTCTGTTGAACGTCGCTTTACGCACCCTGTTCTGAAAAAAACCATCCGTAAGTCCAAGAAATATCGGGCTCACGATGAAAACAACACTTTTAAGGTTGGTGACAAAGTTCGCATTCAAGAATGTAAGCCAATTTCGAAGACGAAACGCTGGGAAGTTCTGGCCGAGTAAGCCACTGCTTTTTAGTTAAGCGAAACCCTGGGGAATAGGCAATAATGCCCCCCAAAGGTCGGGAGACATCAAATGATCCAGATGCAGACCAATCTTGAAGTTGCTGACAACAGCGGCGCACGCCGTGTTCAGTGCATCAAGGTTCTGGGTGGTTCCAAGCGTAGATACGCATCCGTAGGCGACATCATTGTCGTTTCGGTTAAAGAAGCCATCCCGCGCGGTCGCGTAAAGAAGGGTGACGTCCGTAAGGCCGTCGTCGTACGCACCGCCAAAGAAATCCGTCGTCCAGACGGTACAGCCATCCGTTTTGATACCAATGCGGCTGTTATCCTGAACAACAACAACGAGCCGCTGGGCACCCGCATCTTTGGGCCAGTATGTCGTGAGTTGCGCGCGAAGAACTTCATGAAGATCATCTCGCTCGCTCCGGAGGTTCTGTAACATGGCTGCTAAGTTGAAAAAGGGCGACAAGGTTGTCGTGCTGACCGGTAAAGACAAGGGCAAAGAGGGCGAAATCGCTTCTGTGAACCCAGCTGCCGGCAAAGCCATTGTTGAGGGTGTGAATGTTTCCATCCGTCACGTTAAGCAATCCCAGAACGCACAAGGTGGCCGCATCCCGCAAGCGATGCCAATCCAACTGTCAAATCTGGCGTTGATCGATAGTAAAGGCAAGGCAACTCGCGTTGGTTTCCGTATGGAAGACGACAGAAAAGTTCGCTTCGCCAAAACAACAGGGGAGACTGTATAATGCTTGATGTTGCAAAATACACCCCGCGCATGAAGGTTCTGTACAAAGACACCGTTCGTGCCGCGTTGAAAGAACAGTTCTCTTACAAGAACGATATGATGATCCCGCGGCTCGACAAAATCGTGCTGAATATGGGCATCGGCGAAACTGTAAAAGACACCAAGAAAATCAAATCAGCCGAGGCTGAATTGACGGCGATCGCTGGCCAGAAGGTCGTGATCACCAAGGCTAAAAAATCTGTTGCGTCCTTCCGGGTTCGCGAAGATATGCCTCTGGGTGTTAAGGTGACGTTGCGTGGCAACCAGATGTACGAATTTCTGGACCGCCTGATCACTGTTGCATTGCCACGTGTTCGCGATTTTCGCGGCGTGTCTGCCAAGTCGTTTGACGGCAACGGCAACTATGCAATGGGTTTGAAAGAGCATATCGTATTCCCAGAAGTTGACTATGATAGAGTTGACGAAATCTGGGGAATGGACATCGTAATCGCGACGACCGCAAAGACTGATGCGGAAGGGGAGGCGTTGTTGAAAGCACTTAACATGCCTTTCGTAAGTCTGAGCGAGTAGGAGTTAAAACATGGCTAAAAAAGCAATGGTTGAACGTGAACTGAAGCGCCAGAAGTTGGTGGCTAAATATGCCGCCAAACGGGCTGCGCTGAAAGAGATCGTAAGAGACGAGAGCAGACCGATGGAAGAACGCTTTAACGCGACCCTGAAGCTTGCGAAACTACCACGTGATTCATCAGCAACACGGCTTCATAACCGCTGTCAGCTGACGGGTCGTCCTCATGCTTACTACCGTAAGTTTAAAATTTCGCGGATCGCGCTGCGGGAACTTGGCTCTTTTGGCCTGATCCCCGGCTTGGTCAAGTCGAGCTGGTAAGGGAGACACGATATGAATGATCCTATCGGCGATATGCTCACCCGTATCCGGAATTCCCAGATGCGTGGCAAGTCCACTGTCATCACACCTGCCTCCAAGCTTCGTGCTCGGGTGCTGGAAGTGCTGGCTGATGAAGGCTATATTCGTGGTTTTGAACCCACCACCGGGGCCGATGGCCATCCGGCGATCGAAATTAGCCTGAAATATTTCGATGGCACCCCTGTCATTCGTGAACTGCGTCGGGTTTCAACCCCTGGCCGTCGCGTTTACATGGGCGTTAAGGAAATCCCAACCGTCCGTCAGGGCCTTGGTGTTTCGATTGTCTCCACGTCTAAAGGCGTGATGTCGGATGCTGCTGCACGCAATGCCAATGTTGGCGGCGAAGTGCTCTGCACCGTATTCTAAGGGGACTGATATGTCGAGAATTGGTAAAAAAGCAGTCGATCTGCCAGCTGGTGTTAGCGCATCTCTGACGGGTCAAACCATTGAAGTTAAGGGGCCAAAAGGCACGCTTAGCTTCAGAGCAACGGACGACGTGACACTCACCATTGACGGTGAAACTGTTTCGGTTCAGCCACGCGGAACTTCCAAGCGCGCGCGTCAACAGTGGGGCATGAGCCGCACAATGATCGCAAACTTGGTGACAGGCGTGACAGTTGGCTTTAAGAAAGAGCTGGAACTGAATGGTATTGGTTATCGGGCAAGTTTGCAGGGCGATGTCCTGAAACTGATGCTTGGTTACTCACATGACGTTCTCTTTGACGTGCCGTCTGATGTGACGGTCACTGTTCCTAAGCAAACTCAAATCATCGTCGAGGGCATTGATAGCCAGCGCGTTGGTCAGATTGCAGCAGAAATTCGCGCTTGGCGTAAACCGGAGCCGTATAAAGGCAAGGGCATCAAGTACAAAGATGAATATATCTTCCGCAAAGAAGGCAAGAAGAAGTAAGGACCAAGGGTATGGCAAACAGCAAAAGAGTTTTGTTTCAGAAACGCCGCCTGCGCGTTCGGAACAGGTTGCGCAAGAATGCGAACGGGCGTCTTCGCCTTTCTGTTCACCGCAGCAACAAGAACATCAGCGTTCAGCTGATCGACGACGTGAATGGCGTAACATTGGCCTCGGCTTCCACTATGGAAAAAGCCTTGGGTGTGGTTGGCAAAAACAACGTCGAAGCAGCCGCCAAAGTTGGCGCTGCGATTGCAGAGCGCGCAAAGAAAGCCGACGTATCGGAATGTTATTTCGATCGCGGTGGCTTCCTCTTTCACGGTAAAGTTAAGGCCTTGGCCGACGCTGCCCGTGAAGGCGGCCTCAAGTTTTAGGAGACGAGTGAATGGCTAGAGATAATAATCGGGGTAATCGTCGCGATCGCGATGAAAACCCAGAATTCGCCGATCGTCTTGTTGCGATCAACCGGGTTTCCAAAACCGTTAAGGGTGGTAAGCGGTTCAGCTTCGCAGCTCTTGTGGTTGTTGGTGATCAAAAAGGCCGCGTCGGCTTTGGCAAAGGTAAAGCCAAAGAAGTTCCCGAAGCAATTCGCAAAGCCACGGAGCAGGCCAAACGCCAGTTGATCCGTGTGCCACTGCGCGAAGGTCGCACGTTGCACCATGATATTCAGGGCCGTCACGGCGCTGGCAAAGTGGTTATGCGTACGGCGCCTGAGGGGACTGGTATTATTGCCGGTGGTCCAATGCGCGCTGTGTTTGAAATGCTCGGCATTAAGGACGTTGTGTCCAAATCGCTGGGCTCGCAGAACCCATACAACATGATCCGTGCCACTATGGACGGGCTGAAAAAAGAATCCAGCCCGCGCAATGTTGCACAACGTCGTGGTAAAAAGGTTGCCGACATTCTTGGCAAACCGGCTGCTGACGCACCGGCAGAAGCATAGGGGACTGATCAGATGGCTAAAACTATCGTTGTCAAACAAACCGGATCACCAATTCGACGTGCGGCCAAACAGCGCCAAACATTGATTGGCTTGGGTTTGAACAAGATGCACAAGACGCGTGAACTTGAAGACACACCCGCAGTTCGCGGCATGGTCAACAAAATCTCGCACATGGTGAAAATCATTGAGGAACGCGGTTAATCGCGGTCTTAAAAAGAAAACACTCTGAGGTCTTTTGAAGATTTCGGGTGGTACGATCAAAAACGCCTCGGGGAGCCTCGGGGCGTTTTTTATTGCATTAGCGGCGAGAGTAATAGGTATTTTGAATATTGGCATATCAATGTTAGCATAGGGGACGGCCCAGCTAAAAATAATATTCTACAGTGTAAAATCACAAGGAACGCGCAGATGAAAACCAAGACCCCGAACCTAACTGAGATGGGCGTGCTTAATCCCGAACAAATCATTCATTATGCTGCGGTCCATGTCTCCGAAGACATGGACGTTTTGAAAATCAATTACCGGCGCCCAAAAGGCTCGTTCCTGCCAAAACGTAGGCGCTATGAGTTTAAGCGCCTTGGCAAACCAATGCCAGGCTCCGAATTGCGCGGCACTCAAGCCATCCGTTACGAGATATCACCGATCCTTCTGCGCGCAATCGCCGAGTTGGATGCTTTGTTGTCCGATGGTAAGCGCACGGCCGCGACGAAGGAAATATTGCACCAGGAGCTGTCTGAATTGCAGACTGAAATGAGTGAGCGCATCGCACATTTGTCCAAAATGATCGACACGCTGGACTAGTCACGGTGTGGCAGGCTGATCTGATCGATAGTGAAAGGGACGGGGCTGGATTAATCTGGCCCTTGATCCTGCCGGCGCATCCGTCTATACGCGCCAAGTGGTGCATTAAAATGCCATAGAATCATAATTTACAGCCGTGGTTGGTCCTTACGCTCGCGACCATATCCGGCAAGGAGAGAGCGATATGAAACTGAACGAACTGCGCGACAATCCAGGCGCAACAAAATCCCGCAAACGCATTGGTCGTGGTCCAGGTTCTGGCACTGGTAAAACCGGTGGCCGTGGTATCAAGGGGCAAAAATCCCGTTCGGGTGTGGCGATCAAAGGTTTTGAAGGCGGTCAAATGCCTTTGTACCAACGTTTGCCAAAGCGTGGCTTTAATAGCCGCAACCGGAAAAGCTATGCCGTGGTTAACCTGAACATCCTGCAAAAATTCATCGACGCTAAAAAACTGGATGCCAAGAAAACCATCACAGAGCAAGCTCTTCTGGAGGCTGGCGTTATTCGCCGCATTCTTGACGGTGTTCGGATGCTTGCCAAAGGCGAGATCACATCCAAGGTGACGCTCGAAGTTACAGGCGCTTCCAAGTCTGCAATTGAAGCTGTTGAAAAGGCCGGTGGCTCACTAAAAGTCACAACCGCGCCAAAGGCGGCCGCCGAAGCTGAATAAGGCCTTGTGAGCAGCCGTCTGGGTGCTTACATAGATTTAAGTTTTCCAAACGCCGCCAACTGGGAAACCGGTAGGCGGCGTTATCATTTAACAACGAGGCCCTAAATGGCATCCGCAGCAGAACAAATGGCAGCCAACATGAGCTGGGGCGCCTTTTCCAAGTCAGGCGAACTCCGTAGCCGTATTCTTTTCACCATCGGTTTGTTGATGGTTTACCGTTTGGGAACCTTTATTCCGGTTCCCGGCATTGATGGCTCAGCACTCCGGACTTTTATGCAAGATATTTCCGGCGGCCTTGGCGGCATGCTGCAAATGTTCACCGGTGGTGCACTGGGGAGGATGGGCATTTTTGCTCTCGGAATTATGCCCTACATTTCCGCCTCGATCATTATCCAGCTGCTCACGTCCATGTGGCCACCGCTGGAACAGTTGAAAAAAGAAGGCGAACAGGGCCGCAAAAAGATCAACCAATACACTCGCTACGGCACTGTATTGCTGGCCACATTCCAAGCCTTTGGTCTGGCCAAGTCGCTTGAGGCAGGCGATCTTGTTAGCAACCCCGGTCTGTATTTTGAAGCAGCCACCGTGATCACACTGGTTGGCGGCACCATGTTCCTGATGTGGCTGGGTGAGCAAATCACCGCGCGCGGCATCGGTAACGGCATTTCACTGATCATTTTTGTCGGCATTGTTGCGGAAATCCCCGCGGCAATCGCACAGTTTTTGGCACAGGGTCGCTCGGGAAATATCAGCCCCGTTGTGATTATTGCGGTGATTGTGATGGTGATTGCGGTGATTGCCTTCGTGGTGTTTATGGAGCGCGCCTTGCGCAAAATCCACATTCAGTACCCGCGGCGTCAAGTTGGCATGAAGGTTTATGATGGCAGCAGTTCACACCTGCCGATTAAGGTTAACCCAGCCGGTGTTATCCCTGCGATCTTTGCCTCATCGCTGTTGCTGTTGCCAACCACGGTTGCCACGTTTTCCGGTCAATCGACGGGCCCGGTGATGTCGACCATTTTGGCCTATTTTGGACCTGGTCAGCCGCTGTATCTGTTGTTCTTTACGGTGATGATTGTCTTCTTCACATTTTTCTACACCTACAACGTGGCGTTCAAGACTGAAGATGTGGCGGATAATCTGAAAAACCAGAACGGTTTCGTGCCAGGCATTCGGCCCGGCAAAAAGACCGCTGAATACCTCGATTATGTTGTGACTCGTTTGTTGGTGGTGGGGTCGGCCTATTTGGCCGCCGTCGCGTTGCTACCAGAAATCCTGCGCAGCCAATTCTCGATCCCGTTTTATTTTGGCGGTACGTCGGTGTTGATTGTGGTTTCCGTAACGATGGATACAATCCAGCAGGTACAATCGCATATGTTGGCCCAACAATACGAAGGCCTGATTGAGAAATCTCAACTGCGTGGTAAAAAGCGCCGCAATAAGGTGACTAGCAGAAAATGAATATTATCCTTCTCGGACCACCCGGTGCTGGCAAAGGCACTCAAGCGCGGCGTTTGGTAGATGAACGTGGCATGACCCAACTTTCAACCGGCGATATGCTGCGTGAAGCTAAGGAGAGTGGGTCCGAGATGGGGATGCTTGTTGCCGAAGTGATGGCGACGGGGCAGCTTGTGACCGATGAGATCGTGATTGGTTTGATCGAGGCAAAGTTGCAGGGCGACAATGGCGGCGGGTTTATCTTTGATGGCTTTCCGCGGACTTTGGGGCAGGCTGATGCGCTGGGGGTATTATTGGCGAAATACGGCAAAACTCTGGACGCTGTGATCGAAATGCGGGTCGATGACGAGGCGCTGGTCGCGCGGATCACCGGCCGTTTCACCTGTGGCAATTGCGGCGAGGTTTATCATAGCGAAACCAAGCCACCAAAAACCGCTGATACGTGCGATAAATGTGGCGAAAGTGACATGCGGCGCCGCGCCGATGACAATGAAGATGCGTTGCGCACGCGGTTGATGGAATACTATAAAAAGACATCGCCGTTGGTTGGCTATTACCATGCTAAAGGTGATCTGTGCTCGGTGAATGGCTTAGGTGAAATCGAAGAAGTTGCGGGCGCGATTAAGGCGGCGCTAAACTAAGCGGCATCGCCCCTTGACCGCCTCTCTAAAACCTCATAAATCACAACACTTCGACGCTAGAATCATCATACTTAATCACGTGATGGTTGGAGCGGTTCGATTTTGAAATTCAACGACAGCCCGCAAGGTTAACCTTCGGGCTTTGGTTGTGAAAAAAGGCTCTGGTATTACGGAGCCGCAACAAAAAGGAATGTGACACGTGGCACGTATTGCCGGCGTAAATATCCCGACCCATAAACGGGTCCCGATCGCCCTAACTTATATCACTGGTATTGGCACAACGACCGCCGAAGCTATCTGCGAAGCCGTTAAAATCGACGTAACCCGTCGTGTTAACGATTTGTCAGATGCCGAGGTTCTGCTGATCCGCGAACACATCGACGCCAACTGTAATGTTGAAGGCGATTTGCGTCGCGAGACCCAGATGAACATCAAACGTCTGATGGATCTTGGTTGCTACCGTGGCATTCGTCACCGTCGCGGCATGCCGGTACGTGGCCAACGTACGCACACCAACGCTCGTACTCGCAAAGGCCCTGCACGGGCTATTGCTGGTAAGAAGAAATAGGAGGCTTGATCAATGGCACGCGAAAAAACACGTACAAAGAAAAAAGTCCGCAAGAATATCGCCTCTGGTGTTGCACACGTTAACTCGTCGTTCAACAACACTAAGATCCTGATTTCGGACGTTCAAGGCAACGCAATTGCATGGTCATCGGCTGGTACAATGGGCTTTAAAGGCTCACGTAAATCCACACCGTATGCCGCACAAATGGCTGCCGAAGACGCTGGTAAAAAAGCACAAGAGCACGGCGTGAAGACGCTGGAAGTCTTGATCCAGGGTCCAGGTTCGGGCCGTGAATCAGCGCTGCGCGCTTTTGCGGCAATCGGCCTGAACATCACAGCTATTACTGATGTTACGCCAATTGCACACAACGGCTGTCGGCCGCCAAAACGGCGCCGCGTCTAAGCCACTCTCTAACGCTCGGGCTGGTGGGGTTTTCCACGGGCCCGGGTTCGTCATTTTTACCTCGGGCGTTTTCGGACTTGGGACATGATCCGAAAACTTGAATGGAGGCGACACACATGATCCACAAAAACTGGCAAGAACTGATTAAGCCAACGCAACTGGTTGTGACACCAGGTGCAAACCCTGCAACACAAGCGACCGTTATCGCGGAACCGCTGGAGCGCGGCTTTGGTCTGACTATGGGCAACGCCCTGCGTCGTGTACTGATGTCCAGCCTTCAAGGTGCGGCGATCAGCAGTGTGCAGATCGACAATGTATTGCATGAATTTTCGACCATCGCTGGTGTTCGGGAAGATGTGACAGACATCGTTCTGAATCTGAAAGGTGTTGCTCTGTCGATGGAAGTCGATGGGCCAAAGCGCCTTTCAATCTCGGCCAAAGGCCCGATGGTTGTGACCGCTGGTGACATCTCGGAAAGCGCAGGCATTGAGATTTTGAACAAAGATCACGTGATTTGTCAACTCGACGATGGCGCGGATCTGTTCATGGAGCTGACTGTGAACACTGGTAAGGGTTATGTTTCGGCTGAAAATAACCGTCCAGAAGACGCGCCTATTGGCCTGATCCCGATTGATGCGATTTACTCACCGGTACGCAAAGTGTCTTATGATGTGCAGCAAACCCGTGAAGGTCAAGTTCTGGATTATGACAAGCTGACGCTGAAGCTGGAAACTGACGGTTCGATCACCGCCGAAGACGCGGTCGCATTTGCGGCCCGTATTTTGCAAGATCAATTGTCGATCTTTGTGAACTTCGACGAGCCAGAAGCCGCCAACCGTCAAGAAGAAGACGATGGCCTCGAGTTCAACCCGCTGCTGCTGAAGAAAGTAGACGAGTTGGAACTGTCGGTTCGTTCTGCAAATTGCCTGAAAAACGACAACATCGTTTACATTGGCGACTTGATCCAAAAAACCGAAGCCGAAATGCTCCGCACACCAAACTTTGGCCGCAAATCTTTGAACGAGATCAAAGAAGTGCTGTCAGGCATGGGTCTGCATCTGGGCATGGACGTCGAAGATTGGCCACCAGAGAACATTGAAGATCTGGCAAAGAAATTCGAAGATCAATTCTAGGAATACTTGGGGCGGGTCATTGATCCGCCCCATAAAATGCCCGCAGTAGCGGGGACATCTGGGCAATACTGCCCCAAGGAGAGTGGCCCACGCATGGGACGCCAGACAAAGTATAAACCTGAAGAAGGACTAAGAATATGCGCCACGCGAGAGGCTACCGCCGCTTAAACCGCACCCATGAACACCGTAAGGCATTGTTTGCTAACATGGCGGGTTCGTTGATTGAGCACGAACAAATCAAAACCACGCTGCCAAAAGCCAAAGAATTGCGCCGCATCGTGGAAAAGCTGATCACGCTTGGTAAACGCGGTGATTTGCACGCCCGCCGTCAGGCCCGTGCGCGCCTGAAAGAAGATCAATATGTTTCCAAACTTTTCGCAGTGCTTGGCCCACGCTACAAAGACCGCAACGGTGGTTATGTGCGCGTTATGAAAGCCGGTTACCGTTATGGTGATATGGCGCCAATGGCGATCATTGAATTTGTGGACCGCGATCCAGCAGCCAAAGGTGCTGCTGACAAAGCTCGCGTTGCAGCCGAAGACGTGTCTGCTGACGAATAGATTTCAACAGCTGTTGAAGTGAATGAACCTCGCCTTTGGGCGGGGTTTTTTGCTGTCTGCACGTCAGCCATCAACCCAATCTACATTTATAGATCGCATAACAATTTAGGGTTGACCTTGGCATGATCAACCTGTCTAAAAAGACATGTTTGAAAAATCAGTATTTGATAGTGAGCTTAACAGATTAGGCAATTTGGCCCCCCAAAGGTTACTTTGTAGCGCTGCATATCCGTTTCACTTCAGAGTTAACCGCAGAAGTTGGTGACGGAGATCATCAGGCGGCGCTTTTGGTTTGTTTTTCGATTATCTCGATCCCGTCGGAGAATGTGACGCCTTGAATGAGTTTTGGCAATTGGTTTTTGCCCCTCAATTTTAGCCATCGTTTCTCAGCCTCTTTTATGAGCTTAAAGACCATCACCATGGCAGTGTTTCGTTTCAGGCAGCCCTTGGTTCTCTTGGTTCTGTGGCGGACGGTTGCAAAGGTGCTTTCAATAGGATTTGTGGTGCGGATGTGTTTCCAGTGCTCGGCGGGAAAATCAAAGAATGTCAGGAGTGCATCCCGATCTTTTTTCAGACAGGCGACAGCTTTTTCGTATTTGACCTGGTATTTTGCACAGAAGAGGTCGAAGGCTTTTCCGGCATCATCCTTGGTGTCCGCCATCTATAACCTGACAGGGCATGCGAGCATGCCCGAGAAGGCAGATTTCATGCAAATCAGCCTTTGCCTTTGCTTGCAGGGCTTTGGGCATTTTATTGAGGATATTTGCGGTTTTGTGAACCCAACAACGTTGTCCTTTTGTCTGGGGAAAGACCTCTCGCAATGCCGCCCAAAACCCCAAAGCGCCATCACCTACCGCAAGTTTAGGTGGGGTATTCAGGCCACGGGCCTTTAGATCAAGGAGTAGTTCACGCCA
>JPUR01000214.1 GCA_001321835.1 Marinosulfonomonas sp. PRT-SC04 | reverse complement strand
CTGAAGCGAACCGGCTGGAAGCCGGTGGCTTAAAACCTATTCGTGGAAAGTGAATAACCGCCTTGCGCAGGGAAAGATCGTGCAGGTTTTGCACCATCACTATGTATTCAACGATCTCTTGGCGGGCCAAGGCAATGGCTTTGGGGTTTTGCGTTGGTCGCGTGTTTTTATCCGCCAGATATTTACGCATATGTCGGGATTTTATGGCGCGGATTGCAGACCCGCGCCATGTTATGCGTGGCGGCTTTGTCATTCAGGCGGCAACCCCGGGTTTAACTCTAAGAGTTGCGTCCATATCAGACCTGAAATGCTGGGGTTTTTTTGAATGATCATCCGGCATGTTACGCCGCATATTCCACAGTGTGTCGCTGAATTGTTCCATTTCCTTAATAATGTCTTCCAGAATATAGCCAATTCCATTTTCAGTGCCACGTAAAAGCGCCTGACCATCGTCTAAGGCGCGGGGCAGAAAATCGGCCATTGCCCTTAACTTATAGATAGTTCGGTGAAAATCGTCGTGTAGATCGAGGTGCTGGATTTTATTCGTAGACATATCAGTCTCCTAGTTTTCTTTTCAAAGACAGCCCACGCACATCGCGAAAGCCGGGAGTTGAAAACTGCACTAGGACAGCATCGGAGCCTTTGGGGTTGCCCCTTGGACATACGCTCCAACCTCCCGGCCAAATTGTGATCGGGCATAAAAAAACGCCTTTGATCCGGTAGGATCAGGTGGCGTTGACCGCCTAGTGTATGAGTTTTCAAGCTCACGCATTTGGTAGCAGAGTCAGCAGAATCCGTAAAGGTTTTTTTGAAGAAAGGGCGGGACGGGTTACCCCTAACCCGTCCCGAACAAAGATGCGCCTATGCAAACGGCGATCTTTGGCGAACTGAAAAGGAAGGTTCGACAGGGGGATTTAGCGGGAAAATAAGAGATATTACGGGCGGACACGGTCCGCCTTTATTGCGGGGCGGTACCGGACATTGTCACTCTATGCAAAACAAAAACCTACCCCCCGCCTCACCCCAAAAAGGCCAATTGGTCAAAATCACATTCACCGGAGATAGCGACATTGACCTGCTTGCTCAAACGCTTGGGCAGGGAATTGCTCTATTATTAATAGAACATTTTGGCGGTTTTGAACTGCGTGTCCCGAAGGAAATGCGAGAAGATCACGATATTGCCAAACGCATCGGATACGACAACGCTTGTGCGTTATCAAAGTATGCTGGCGGCGGCAGGCTATATATCCCCTGCCAGCCCCCGACCGCAAAATTAAAACGCGATCAGATTATCGTACAAATGATTGAGGCCGGAAAAACGCGCCCTGAAATTGCACGACATCTGGGAATGAGCACGCGCAACCTTCAGCGAATTATCACAAAATTGGGCCTAAGCGGCCAAACTTGTGTCTTGGACAAGCGCCGCGAGGCCTCAAAAGCCCCAGAGAGCAAATCTAACGGGGGTCTAACGGGGGGTATTTCCGATTTCACGACCCAATCCCCACCAAAGCCTCAAACGCCGCCTGACGGGGTCGTTTCTAACAAGCACGGATATTACCAACCTCAAACACAGAAAGATATGAAATGACCCCTGCGAATATTGAAATCCTTACCATCACAGTTATGGCGCTGGCCGAACCTGTAAACGCAAACCAACTTGTCGGTTTCGACGGTGGCGCGGCGGTTGCTGACGAACCTGTTCTGGGTATTGCCAAAACCAACGGTGGCGTAAATCAGCCGCTGGCCGTGATCTCTATTGGCGTTGTCGAGCTGGTTTCAGCCGCCAATCTGGCCGCTGGTGATCGAGTCTATGCGGATATTGACGGCAAGCCCACCAACATCGGCGCAAATAATCCATTCGGCACTGTCCTAAAAGGCGGTCCAGCCGGTGACATAATCACCATCCTTCTTAAATCCTGAACTTGAAAGATTACCCCATGCCCATGAACACACAACAAGCCCGCATCATTGATCCCGTCCTAACGCAAACCGCCCAAGGCTACAGCCACGCGGATCGCGTTGGCATGATCCTATTCCCCCACGTTGATATTGCCCAACGCGGCGGCACCGTCTTGCGCTTTGGCAAGGAAAGTTTCCGCAAAACCAACGCCCGCCGCGCCCCCGGTGCCGACACAACCACAATCCAGCTTGGTTATCTCGGGGAAGCCTTTGCACTGGTTCAGGATGCCTTGAACGCCTCAGTTCCCCGCGAACACTTAGAAGATGCCCTAGCCGTTCCGGGTATTGATCTGGGCGCATCCGCCATTCGCACGGTAATGAGCAACATGACCCTAAACCTTGAATGCGAGCAGGCCGCGCTGGCAACCAATCCGGCCATTTACGCGGCCAACAACAAGCTAACATTAAGTGGCACGAGCCAGTGGTCTGATCCTCTTAGTGATCCCGCCGCCGATATTGATGCAGCCAAAGATCAGGTTCGTGCCCGCATCGGGGTTGAGCCTAACCGCATGGTGATTTCCAAGCCTGTATTCAACGCTCTAAAAAATCACCCTAAAATCAAAAGCCAGTTCAAATATACATCCAGCGAAAGCATTACCGTTGCCATGCTTGCCGCCTATTTCGAGTTGGAAAAACTGGCTGTTGGTAAATCTGTCATTCTGGACAGCGCTGATGATGATGCTGATTTTTCCGATGTTTGGGGCAAGGGCGCTGTGCTGGCTTATGTGCCCGCTGACAGCCGTGGTTTTGAAGAGCCAAGTTTTGGCTATACATACCGCCTGAAAGGCCACCCGTTTGTTGAAAAGCCCTTTTGGGATAGCAACAAAAAAGCATGGCTTTACGGCGTCACTTATGACCGCCTACCTTTGTTGACGAGTGTTGATGCCGGTTTCTTGTTCCAATCTGCTGTTTAGGAGGGGTGATATTATGTCAAATCCGACAGAGATATTTAACGCCCGCCAACGGGAAATCGCCGCAAAAAATGCCGTCGTAACTGGCGTGGAAATATTCAAGGTTGGACGCCATTCCCCCATGACTGGCGAAACGCTTGATTTCTTCGGCTCACAGCTTGCCGAAATGGCCGATGGCTACAACACAGAAACCCACCGCGCCCCCGTGGTGGTTGGCCACCCAAAAACCGATGCGCCCGCTTATGGATGGGTTTCTAACCTTCGTGTCGAGGGTGACGTTTTGGTCGCTGATTTTGAAGACATTGACCCCGCCTTTTCCGACTTGGTGAAAGCAAAGCGGTATCGCAAAATATCGGCTTCATTTTTCAAGCCAGACGCGCCAAACAACCCGAATGCGGGCCAATGGTCACTTAAACATGTCGGCTTTCTTGGGGCCGCTGCGCCCGCTGTAAAGGGGCTGAAAGAAGCCCAGTTTGAGGCCGACAACGCGGGCATTATTTCGTTCGGCGATAATGATTTTGCCGACCTACCCGAACAACACCGCAAGATGATTACCCGACACAAAACAGAAATTGCTATTGAAAAGCTGATTACCCAAGGCAAGATTCTGCCCCTGCATCAATCTGGAATAATGGATTTTATGGATGCGTTAGATGACGGGCAGTCAGTCGCGTTTGCGGATGGAACGGAAACAAGCAAAAGCGCATGGTTTTTAGAGTACCTCGAAAAGCAGCCAGAAACGGTTTCATTCGGTGAGATTGATTTGGGGGAAGAAATGTCAACAACCGCGTACAGTAACACCCCCAGCGGATTTTCAGTTGACCCTGATCGCCATGCCTTACAAATTCAGGCAAACAAACTGGCAGAAGCCGAAGGAATATCCTTTACTGACGCCGTAAGCCGGATTGAGGCGTAGTGAATTAAATCAAAAAGGCGCTATCTGACTTTGAACAATCCAAGTTTGGTGTGTCAAAGGTAGCGTCATTTTGTGTCAAAGCTAGCGGCAAGCCACAGCGCCACACACACACGGTGTATTTTTCATTTACAAACAAGAAGTTAAATGGTGCCCAGGGGCGGATTTGAACCACCGACACGAGGATTTTCAATCCACTGCTCTACCCCTGAGCTACCCAGGCACGGGTGAACGAATTTCACGTTCGGGTCGCGATCTTCTAGACGCCGTAACCTGTGGTGTCCAGTGCCTTTCGGCAAAAATATCAGTGTAAATTGTCTGACGCATTTTGAAGCGCCGCTTTTGCCTCGTCGAGATCCTCGTCACTTTGGGCTGGGACCGCATAAGCCCCATTAAACCAACGTCCTAAATCCACATCAGCACAGCGTTTGCAACAAAATGGTCGGTATTTCGTCACCGGATCTTTTTTACAAATCGGACAGCTCATTTTGGCAAGCTCGCCCGTGTTGGCAGCCGCTCGCGTTTGCGTTGCAGCTCGTAATGGCCCAGCGGCGTCCAACCGACCAGTGAGGTGTCAATGGTGTCGGCGCGAAAGGCGCTGCGCAGGGTGCTTTCAAACAGTTTGCGGTCTTTCTTGGCCATCGGCGCAAGGTCCAGCGTGATCTGCCCGCCCAAGCCCCGCAGACGCAGCTGACGCGGCAATTCACGCGCACAGGCCAAGTTCGCCTTCAGACCAGCCGCAGGCGAGGTGTCACCGCCAGTGTTCACATCCACAGCCACCAACGCACGGGTTGGCTCGACATAAATCGACGCGCCGCCGCTCAACATCACATGGGGGGTCTCCAGCTCGACCAACGCGTCCAGCACGCCGTGATCCTCAAAAGATCCATCCGCATTGGCGACCAGATCCGGTGCATCCCAGTCACGCCAGCCCAGATGATGCGCATCGGGGCCATCGTGTAATAACTCAGGCGTATTGCCTTCGGCTGCGGCCATCACGGCACTGGCCGCACCGCGCATTTCGGCAATATCTTCCTCAATATCGTCAGCATCGGCGTCTTCACAGCACGACCGCAAGATCATGCCAAAATCAGAGCCATCCATGCCGATATTGGCGATTTCCAGCAGCCGGTTACGTTCGTCCTCGTCGCGAATAGAGCGCGAAATATTCAATCCCGGTGCATCCGGTGTTACGATCGCATAACGGCTCTTGAACAGCACTTTATGGGTCACAGGAACCGCCTTGCCGTCATCGGCATAGCCCGTCACCTGCACCAGCAGCGCTTGCCCTGGGCTTAGGCCTTTGCCTTGGCGCAGAAACGCGGTGGCACCGGCTGGTAAACGCAGCATCATACCGCCCTGCCCTTTAAGGGGGCGGTCCGCAATCGCGCGGTAAATCGCGCCAGGGGTTGGGGCCGCCTCGTCCGGTGGCGACACCAGAAAATCTTGCAAACGTCCATCCACCATCAAGGCCGCCACAGGGCGTCCGTTCAAGTGATCCAATGCAACCAATGTGCCCTTCATGACCATCCTTCCAAAAGCGGATATCCCGCCGTACGTAACATTTGTGCGGTTTCGGCAACCGGCAATCCCATCACCGCAGAAAACGAACCACTGATCCACGGTATAAACGCGCCAGCCGGTCCTTGAATGGCATAGCCACCCGCCTTGCCGCGCCAATCATCCGTCGTGAGATAAGCGTTCAGCTCTTCATCCGAAAGCCGTTTCATTTGAACAGTTGTCACCACATCGCGCTGCCAAATCTGGTCGCCGCGCTTGACCGCCACCGCCGTGATCACCTTATGGCGACGTCCGGCCAGTGCCAGCAGAAACTCTGCCGCCTGCCCCGCATCCTTGGGCTTGCCCAAAATGCGACGGCCCAGCGCCACGGTGGTATCGGCGCAGAGCACAATTTCATCCGGCGTGGCGGTAACGGCCAACACCTTTTCACGCGCCATCCGCGCACAATAAGGCCGCGGCAATTCACGGGGATGTGGGGTTTCGTCAATATCGGGCGGGCGCACATCTTCCGCAACCACACCGATTTGGGCCAGCAATTCAGCTCGCCTTGGGCTACCAGAGCCCAGAACCAAACGCGGGCTCATAGCTTACTTAAAGCGATAGTTGATGCGACCTTTGGTCAGATCATAGGGGGTCATTTCGACCTGAACCTTATCACCGGCCAGAACCCTGATACGGTTCTTGCGCATTTTACCTGCCGTATGTGCGATGATCTCATGGCCGTTTTCCAGCTCGACCCGAAATGTCGCATTTGGCAGGAGTTCCTTTACGACGCCGGGGAATTCGAGCAGTTCTTCCTTAGCCATGGTCTCTCCTTAAAAATTTAACCTGCCATTGTGCAGGCAGGCTCTAGATGGGGCGGTTCCGACAGATATTCAAGACAAATCAGCACCAATTGCCCCGCAAACCTGCAGATAACACAAGAATGTCGTGATAAATGGCGATAAAGCCATTGTTTTACACGTCCAAAAACCGACAAGGCGTTTGTAAAACACCTAAAAAGGGCGGAAAACTGTGCTAGGATGGCGAAACAGCAACGGCTCTGATCGTGATATGCTGGCCGTGGCGGGGCTGGATGCGGGTCAACCGCTGGGTGGTTTGGCGTGGCACGGCCCCACCTTAAGCTGGCGCATTCCCAGTATCCGCCTTAATTGTGGGGGGGGAAACGCGCCAATAATTTGGCCCTGATTTGATCTCTAGTCTGACGGTACGACATCAACTTGGCCTCGCGCCCTTCGCCGAAACCGGTTGGGTCCAGCACCGCCCAATATTCGATATTCATGTGAAAATTGCGGGTTAAATCCAGCGCCCGACGTTGGCTGGCCGGCGACAGACACACCACCAGATCAAAGCCGGACAAATCATCGCCCCATTCCTGCATATCATCAAACGAGCGCGAGCGGTGCCGTGACAGCTCGACCCCAAGCTCCTGACAAACCGCGATGGCAAAGCCGTCAATCTCCAGGTCATTTTTCACCCCCGCCGATTGCACATAAATTTCATGGCCACAGAGCTGCTTCATCATCCCCTCGGCCATCGGTGAGCGCACCGCGTTGTGATCGCAACAAAACAGCACCGAGCTGGGAGATGTGCTGCTCATCGCCTTATCCGCCAAAATGCAGAACGCAAATCAGCGTGAACAGGCGCCGTGCGGTGGCAATATCCACGATGGCTTTGCCTTCCAGTCGCTCTTGCAGGATGCGACCACCCTCATCGTGAATGCCACGCCGCGCCATGTCGATGGTCTCGATCTGGCTGGGCGGCAAGGTTTTGACCGCATCGAAATAGCTCTCGCAGATCATAAAGTAATCTTTGACAACCTGACGAAACGGCCCCAGAGACAGATGGAATTCACCGGCATTTTCCTGCGCCTCGGTGCTCACGCCGATCACCAACCGCCGATCACGGATCGCCAGTGTTAAACGGTACGGCCCCACCGGCGGCACCCGATCCCCGCGCGTCGGCAAGGCAAAACTGTTCTCTTCAATCAGATCAAACACCGCAACTTTGCGCTCTTGTTCAATCTCCGGCGTCGGGGCTGGCAACCCACTGTCGTCGATCTCGATATGGCTAATACGATCAGTCATTGCTCAAACGCTCCAATCTCGCCCGCACCGACAATCCATGTGCCTCTAGGCTTTCGGAAATTGCCAACCGCTCAGCAGCAGGGCCAATCGCGGCCAGCGCTTGCGGCGACATTTTGGAAAGCGTGGTGCGTTTTAGAAAATCCATCACCGACAGACCGCTGGAGAACCGCGCCGAACGCGCTGTCGGCAACACATGGTTCGGCCCGCCAACATAATCACCGATCGCCTCGGGGGTCCAAGCGCCGATGAAAATCGCACCGGCATGTTTGACCTTGGTGGCCATCTCGTCAGCCTCAGCCACGCATAATTCCAAATGCTCGGGCGCGATCCGATCTGACAAGGTCACCGCTTCATCCATATCGCGCACCGTGATTACCGCGCCGAAATCACGCCAACTGGGCGCGGCAATTTCGCGGCGCTGCAAGGTTTGCAAACGCGCCTCGACCGCCTCCGCAACACGCTGGCCAAATTCAGCATCATCCGTGATTAAAATCGCTTGCGCGCTCTCGTCATGTTCAGCCTGCGACAACAGATCAACCGCGATCCAGTCTGGCTCATTGTTACGATCCGCAATCACCAAAATTTCGCTGGGCCCCGCGATCATATCAATGCCGACCTTGCCAAACACCCGCCGCTTGGCCGCGGCCACAAAGGCATTGCCAGGGCCGGTGATTTTATCAACCGCTTCGATGGTTTCCGTGCCATACGCCAGCGCCGCAATCGCTTGTGCGCCGCCGATCCGGTAGATGGTGCTCACGCCAGCGATTTTGGCCGCCAACAGCACCAGAGGGTTGCAAATGCCGTCCGGCGTTGGCACCGTAATGGCCAGCCGCTTAACCCCTGCCATCTTGGCCGGAATTGCGTTCATCAACACGCTTGAGGGATAAGACGCCAAGCCGCCCGGCACATACAGGCCCGCCGCATCAACTGGCCCCCAACGCCAACCCAATGTGGCGCCAACATCATCGGTCCAGCTGGCATCCTCAGGCATTTGGCGCTCGTGATAGACACGAATGCGTTCCGCCGCCAATTCCAGCGCCGCACGATCCTGATCCGAAACCTTGGCGCATTCCGCCTCGATTTCCTCAGCCGTGAACGCCATGGTTTCTGGCGTCAGATCAAAGCGGTCAAACTTGGCCGTCAACTCGATCACCGCCGCATCACCACGGGCGCGCACGTCGGCAATGATATCGGCCACCACCGCATCCACATCCGGCGAATCTTCACGCTTGGTGGTCAGAAAGGCGGCAAAAGCGGCCTCAAAATCAGCGTCTGATGTGTCTAGGAACAGGGGCATTTTTCACTCCGGATGCTGGGGGGCCGCTTTGGATGGGGCAATATAGGGGCGGGTCACATCCTTGAGTGCCACATCGAGGCATTCAACCTCAAGTGCGATCACCCCATCCCCCGCCAAGGTCAACTCGATGCGGCCCATGCCGTCCTCGCTGGCCACAAAATTGATCGACAGCAATGACATCACCATATCCGCATCGCCGCGCGGCACACCTTGGGATTGCACCTTGATCACATCATTGATCACCAGCACCGATTGCACCCGCTCAAAATCGCGTTTGCCGGCATCAGCCTTGGCGCGGTCTTCCCAGCGAAACCGGTTCAAAAGGATCGCAAAGCGGCGCTGATCTGCCTGCCACGTCATTTCATTGGCGGGAAACACCGCATCCTGCGCCAAAGCCGCCAACACCGCCAAATCACCGGCGTCCTCGGCCTTTAGGCGCAGCGGAGCATCACCGCCATCCTCGAATTTTGCGTCCTCAGCCATTCGACTTCACCCGTTCAATTTTAGCGCCAACACCGCGCAATTTCGCCACCAGATGCTCATAGCCGCGATCCAGATGGTAAACGCGGCTGATCACGGTTTCGCCTTCTGCCGCCAGCCCTGCCAAAATCAGCGACACCGAGGCGCGTAAATCAGTGGCCATCACCGGCGCACCTTTGAGTTTTTTCACACCAGTCACGGTGGCATGGCCGCCCTGCACATCAATGCGGGCCCCCATCCGGATCAATTCTGGCGCGTGCATGAAACGATTTTCAAAGATCTTTTCTTCCAGCACGCTGGTGCCCTCGACAGTACAAAGCAGCGCCATCATCTGCGCCTGCAAATCGGTTGGAAAGCCCGGGAATGGCTCGGTGACAATATCCACCGCCTTCAGCTTACCTTGGCGGCGCTTTACTTTTAGGCCGCGCTTGGTCTCGGTGACCTCAACGCCGATTTCATCCAACTTATCAACAAAGGCTTGCAACAGATTAATCCGTCCGCCGATCAGCTCAACCTCGCCCCCCGCAAAAACCGGTGCCAACATATAAGTGCCAAGTTCAATCCGGTCGGTGACCACAGGGTGCGTCGCGCCGTGCAGCCGATCGACGCCTTCAATGGTGATGCTGGAGGTGCCGTCGCCGCTGATTTTCGCGCCCATCCGGCGCAAACAATCGGCCAGATCGACGATTTCAGGCTCGCGCGCCGCGTTGTTGATCACCGTGGTGCCATTGGCCAGCGTCGCCGCCATCATAATGTTTTCCGTCGCGCCCACGGAGGCAAAGTGGAAATCAATCTCAGCACCTTGCAAGCCCTTAGGGGCGTGGGCATGCAGATAACCGTCTTTCAACTCGATCACAGCACCCATCGCCTCAAGTGCGGTGACATGAATGTCCATTGGTCGTGCGCCAATCGCGCAACCACCCGGCAGCGATACAATCGCCTTGCCGTGCCGTGCCAGTAATGGCCCAAGCACCAGATTTGAGGCCCGCATTTTGCGAACAATATCGTAATGCGCCAGCGGGTTGTCAGCGCTATGGCTCGACAGAACCAAAACCCGGCCCTCGTCCAAACTGGTGATTTCCGAACCTAGGGACTGCAACAATTCGGTCATGGTCTTGATATCTGATAGCCGTGGCGCGTTGGTCAGCGTCAGCGGCTCATCCGACAGCAAAGTCGCCGGCATCAGCGCAAGACAGGCATTTTTCGCCCCCGCAATTTCGATTTCCCCGTTCAGCTCTGCGCCACCGGTTACAATAATTGAATCCATACGTTTACCCTACTCTGCCTTATCCTGCATCTTAATCTGCGCAGCGGCGGCCTTGCGACCCCGTATTTGCGCCTTACGTCTCGCCATATTCGCCTTCATCGCCGCTTTCAATCGTTGATCCCGATTCGCGCGCATTGTGGCCTTGGTATCTGTGGTATCTGTGCTATTTTTTTGTTCCATATCACACTCTTTATAGAAGCCGTAAGGATCGGTCCAGATTGCGCTTGCGTCAACGGAAGAATACCCCTATTCAGCCGCTCACGGTAGGCTGCTGTAGCTCAGTGGTAGAGCGCGTCATTGGTAATGACGAGGTCGGGAGTTCAATTCTCCCCAGCAGCACCACTGGGTACTTTGCTTCGCAAAGTGCCCGAAACCTCACCAAAGCAGAAAAAGCGGCAGGTCTTTCGCAGAAATACCGAGAGCCTCTGATAGATCTCGCGGCGCGCGGCGCCTCCGATGGGGCGGGCTGACCGCCCGACACGCAGTCGCGTGTTTGGGTGCGGGTTTTGTGGTTGTTTTTTGTGGGGGCGCTTTGTTTCCTTATCTCGCGGCGCGCGGCGCCTCCGATGGGGCTGGCTGACCGCCCGACACGCAGTCGCGTGTTGGGTGCAGGTTTTGAGGTGGGGTTTGAGGCTTGATTGGGGGCGCGCCGCGTTCTTTTCTCTATGTTCGATTTTCACAAGCGCATAAAACCCTCCAATACAATCGGCGCGCAGCACACTATGTAGGGGCCTCCTGCCACCTTACCCCAAGAACTAGCGCGGTGTTGCGCCTTGTCCACATAAAAGCCCCTCTCTAACCGTTTGATTCTTGCTAAAATTTAATGATTCAGTCATGGTACGAATAATTGGGCAAAAAAGACCCGTAATCGAGCTAGTGATCAGAGAGGCCGATCACAATGAAAATTGATAAGTTTATGAAGGCAGCCCTATTGGGCTTTGCCGTATTGGGCTTTGCCGTATTTGCAACCGCGCTCCCTACATCTGTAGAGGCTGAAACCTTGCGCGTTATGCGCGGGGCCGCATCTTCGGCTCTTAAGGTTCCGATGAATCGGGCCGTTGTTGTCGAAAGCGATGTTCCCTTTGCGGAGCTTTCAATCGCCAATCCGGCCATTGCAGATATTTCCACCCTGTCAGACCGCACCATATATGTGCTGGGAAAATTGCCCGGCCGCACAACCCTGACGTTGCTAAGCGGCGATGGTCGGCTGATCACCAATGTCGAGGTTCAAGTCACCCCCGACATCACCGAATTCAAAGAACGCCTGCGTCAAATCCTGCCAGGTGAAAACATCGAAGTGCGTACGGCCAATGACGGTATCGTCATGTCAGGCACAGTTTCAAGCATCGGAAAACTGGATCGCGCGCTTGATCTGGCCGAACGATATGCGCCGGATCGGGTGTCCAACCTAATGAGCGTTGGCGGCACCCAGCAAGTGATGCTGAAAGTGCGTTTTGCCGAAATGAACCGCACCGTCAGCAAACAGCTGTCGGCAGGTTTGTTCGTCAACGGCATTGGCTCTACCCTCTCCGGATCAATTGGGGCTGGTTCTGCTGCGCTGGAGGGGGGGAACGCAATTGGCACGGCCGCCTCAACCATCTTGAACCTGAACAACGAGGCGGTTGGTCAAGCGGCCATTGGCTTCACGATTGGCTCCACACAATTTGGCATCTTGCTGGAAGCCCTTGAAAGCAAAGGCGTTGTGCGCACATTGGCCGAGCCAAACCTGATTGCACTGTCCGGCCAAGAAGCCAAATTTTTGGCCGGTGGCGAATACCCTGTGCCTGTATCACGCGGCGACGATGGCATTGCCGTTGTCTATAAGCCCTTCGGGATCGAGCTGAGCTTCACCCCTCGCGTGGTTGGCGATGGTATTATCAATCTGTCGATTACCGCCTCGGTCAGCTCGCTGGATCCGTCAAACGGGTTCAGTTCGGAAAGCTTTAACATCGATGCCTTCAAGCGCCGTGAAGTTTCAACGACTGTTGAAATGCGCGATGGCGAAAGCTTTGCGATTGCCGGGTTGTTGCAAGATGACTTTCGCGATCTGAACAGTCAGGTGCCATGGCTGGGTGACATCCCGATTTTGGGTGCCCTGTTCCGCAGCAGTGAATATCAGCGTTCGCAATCCGAGCTGGTGATCATCATCACACCACATCTGGTCACCCCAACCCGTGGCGAGGCCTTGGCCTTGCCGACTGACCGCATCAAGATACCAACCGAATCCGAATTGTTCCTGTTTGGCAAAGTGGCGGGCAAAACCCCGCGCGGCGCGGCTGGCGAAGTTGCCCGGCAAGATTTCAGCGGATCCTACGGCTATGTGATGGAGTAAGATCATGAAGACCACTTTAAAAACCACTTTGGTTATTGCATGTGTTGCCGCGTTGGCTGGATGTTCGACTGAAACCAACTTTGCCCGCTCGTTCTACGCCGAAGCGGGCAGCGAATTGGACGAGGGCGCCTTTGGCAACCCGACCATGAACAACATGCAGATCCAGACCGGCCAGAAATCCTTTGCGATTGATCTGTCAAACCGGTTTGCCCGTGAAGTGCCTGCAACGGTGAATTTCGCCTTTAACAGCGCACAGCTTGACGCCTCGGCGATGGTGGCTTTGCGCAAACAGGCCAGCTGGATCCGTCACTTCCCCGAAGTGCGCTTTCGGGTTTACGGCCACACAGATCTGGTCGGCGGCAACGCCTTTAACAAACGCCTGGGCCTGAAGCGCGCCCGCGCCGTTGTCAGATTTTTGTCCACTCAGGGCATCAGCCGCAGCCGCCTGGAGGCCGTCGCCTCCTTCGGCGAGACCCAGCCATTGGTGGTCAGCCAGGGCCGCGAGCGCCGCAACCGCCGCACCGTGACCGAAGTTTCGGGTTTTGTTAAAAACAACTCGATGGTTCTGAATGGTAAATACGCACAAATCATTTTCCGTGATTATGTAGAAAGCGCGCGCGAGACAACGACCCTCCAAAATGCCGCCGACGCAAGCATCGACAGTCAGGGCAACTAATTTTGACAGCTTTCAACACAGTTTGGGGCCATCACAGCGAGCAGAAAATGCTCGGCGTGGTGGCCCTACTCGTTTTAAAACCGACGAAGTAAGACCGAAACACCGCGGACCTCACCCGATGATGCGCCCCAGTTCATGTCCGCCCCATGTCCAAAGCAGCCCGCATTGGTCAAACTGAACATGTAATTCGGTGTTTCCATCCGCAGAACAATATACCGGAAATTTGGGGGAATATTTCTATATGCCGAACAATTACGGCATTTTAGCCCTAATGTTGCCAATATTGTAAGCCAAATTCAACCCTATTAGAGCAATCTGTGTGCGAACGAGTCGCGCATCAGGGCAACCGCGGAACGTGCCAAGAGATGTATAATCGCTTGGTAATAAAGAAAATAACCGTGTGGGCCATTTGAAAAAGGACGAGAGGCAATGGGAAATAGTGCGATGCTACAGCCAGAAACGGCACCGATCGTAGCCTGCACAGTATCGCGGGACGTATCTAAATTTGATCTTTTGATCGAGGATATGGAAGCGGAGCTGGGTGAAAGCTGGGGCGATTTAACATTTGAGGATGCCAAAAAGTTTCTGACGCAACCGGATGCAGATTCATTAGAATTTATTGCAATTGCCGTTGATGATCAGGACGAAGAAGACCTGACCCTGATCGGTGATCTGATCACAGCAGCGGGCAAAAAGGGCATCAGCGTAATCCTGGTCGCCGAAGACGTCAGCCCGATGGCGCTGCACCAACTGTTGCGCCTTGGCGCCAATGATTTCATCCCCTACCCGCTGCCCGAAGGTGAATTACACACCGCAATTGAACGCATCCGCACCCCGCAAGCCCCGCCCGAGGCACCGGCTCCACGTGAAATGAAAACCACGCTAAAAGCAACCGGCAACCGGAACGGTATTGTTTTTCCAGTTCAGGCGATTGCTGGCGGCACCGGCGCCTCCACATTGGCGGTTAATCTGGCCTGGGAGCTGGCCACCGTCGAAAAAGAAAACGGCCCGCGGGTCTGTCTGCTTGATTTCAATCTGCAATTCGGCTCGATCTCAACATATCTTGATCTGCCGCGCCGCGAAGTAATCTACGAAATGCTGTCCGACACCGAAGCCATGGACCGCGACAGTTTCATGCAGGCCTTGCTGACCTACAATGAAAAGCTGCATGTTTTCACCGCGCCAAGCGATATGTTGCCGCTGGATTTTGTCACCTCGGAAGACATCAACCGCATCATTGATTTGGCGCGCGCCAATTTTGACTATGTGGTGATCGACATGCCGAACACCTTGGTAAGCTGGACCGAAGCGGTCCTGAACCAAGCGGATGTTTATTTCGCCACCATAGAGCTGGATATGCGCAGCGCGCAGAATGTGTTGCGCATGCTACGGGCGCTAAAATCCGAGGACCTGCCATTTCAGAAGCTTCGTTTTGTATTGAACCGGGCGCCAAAATTCACCGACCTAAATGGCAAATCCCGCGTGAAGCGCATGGCTGAAAGTCTGGACATTTCGATTGAAGTTCAAATGCCTGACGGCGGCAAACAAGTCATTCAGGCGGGCGATCATGGTCTACCGATGGCCGAAAGCGCCGCCAAAAGCCCGCTGCGCAAAGAATACGCAAAGCTTGCAAAATCGCTTCATCAGTTGAACCAAGCCGCCGACACCGGCAAATAGCATAGAAAAGGGAATTCAGTATGTTCTCGCGTTATAAAAAATCAGGCTCCGGCAAAAAAGAATCCCCCACGGCGCCCCCCACCCCCACCGCACCAACGGAAAAACCGGTAAACCTGCGCAAGACCTCTGCCCCCGAAGCCTCGACCGGTTTGGGCGACAAAGAGGTTAAACGCAAAACCCGGCTGGCTGAGGTGCGGTTGCAACTGCACCAGGAGCTGTTGGACAATCTGAATCTGTCCGCCCTGGAAGGCGCCGCAGAAAAAGATTTGCGCGCCGAGATCAACGCGATTGCCACGGAAGCCTTGGAGGACATGAGCATCGTGCTAACCCGCGATGAAGGCACCCATTTGTATCAAGAACTTTTTGACGAAGTCACCGGCCTTGGCCCGATCGAGCCGCTTTTGAAAGACGACACCGTCAATGATATTTTGATCAACGGACCGAACCAGATTTTCATTGAACGTGACGGCAAGCTGGAACTCACAACCATCACTTTCAAGGATGACAAACACCTGTTGCGGATCATTGATAAAATCGTCTCGGCGGTTGGTCGGCGGGTTGATGAATCAAACCCCTATGTCGATGCGCGGTTGGCCGATGGTTCGCGCTTCAACGCCATGGTGCCGCCGATTGCCGTCGACGGGGCACTGGTTTCCATTCGGAAATTCAAAAAAGACAAACTCAGCATTGATGATCTGGTATCTTTTGGAGCGTTTTCCGAGGAAATGGCAGCCTACCTTCAGGCCGCTGTGGCGTGTCGTTTGAACATCGTGGTTTCGGGCGGTACTGGCTCTGGCAAAACCACCGCTTTGAACGCATTGTCGTCCTTTATTGATAACTCAGAACGCATCCTGACCATCGAGGATACGGCCGAGCTGCAACTGCAACAAACCCACGTTGGGCGGATGGAAAGCCGCCCACCAAATGTTGAGGGGAAAGGCGCGGTTTCGGCCCGCGATTGTCTGAAAAACGCCCTGCGGATGCGCCCCGACCGAATTATCGTTGGCGAAACCCGTGGCGAAGAAGTGATCGACATGCTCCAAGCCATGAACACTGGCCACGATGGCTCGATGACCACAATCCACGCCAACTCAGCGCGCGATGGTGTGTCGCGGATGGAAAACATGATCGCGATGGCCGGTTTTGACATGCCGCTAAAGGCTGTGCGCAGCCAGATTTCATCGGCTGTGAACCTGATCGTTCAGGTCAGCCGTTTGCAAGATGGTTCGCGCCGCATGGTCTCGATCACCGAAATCACCGGCATGGAGGGCGACGTGATCTCCATGCAGGAAGTCTTCAAATTTCAGCGTGTCGGCATAACACCGGAAAATAAAATCCTTGGACACTTCACGGCCACGGGCGTGCGTTCGCATTACTCCGAACGGTTCCGCATGTGGGGTTATGATTTGCCTGCATCCCTCTTTGAACCCTTTGTGCCGGAGTAAAAACATGTCCATTAACGGAGAATACATTGTCTACGCCTTGATCTTTGTGGCTGTGCTGCTGCTGGTCGAAGGCATTTACCTGACGGTTTTCGGCAAATCAATCAGCCTGAACAGCAAGGTCAATCGCCGCCTAGACATGCTGGAAAAGGGCGTCGGACGCGAACAGGTTCTGGATAAATTGCGCAAAGAAATGTCGCAGCATCTGAATTCCAGCTCCATTCCGCTTTACTCTATTCTGGCCCGCAAAGCCCAGAAGGCCAATATCGCCTTCTCGCCTATGCAATTGATCATGTTGATGGGGGGGGCTCGGGGTGGTTTCCTTCATAGCCCTAAGCATTGGCACCACCACATCCGTGCCGGTTCGGGCCGGCATTTCGGTTCTGATGGGTATTGTTTCGGTCATTATGTGGGTCAACGGAAAAGCCAAAAAACGGATCGCATTGCTGGAAGAACAGCTGCCCGATGCGATCGAATTGATGGTGCGCTCCTTGCGAGTGGGGCACCCGTTCACCTCGACATTGGCGATCGTTGCCAATGAAATCCCTGACCCTCTGGGCACCGAAATGGGCATGATCGCCGATGAGTGCACCTATGGGCGCGACATTGGTGAAGCCCTCAAGGACATGGCTGAACGGGTTGGCATTCAGGATCTTCGCTTCCTTGCGGTGGCGGTGACAATCCAGCAAACGTCAGGCGGCAATCTGGCCGAAATTCTGCACGGATTATCCAAAGTGATCCGCGCTCGCTTCAAACTGTTTCGTCAGGTCAAAGCCATCACAGCCGAAGCCCAATGGTCAGGCGGCTTTCTGTCCGGCTTCCCGTTTATGGCCCTGTTCGCTATCAATATGGCCAAACCAGATTACTACGATGTGGTGATGGAAACTGAATATTTCGTGCCGGGCTGCCTGGTTGTTGCCGCATTTTTGGCCGTCAATATTTTCGTGATGAAAATACTTGTGAACATAAAAGTATAGGAGGACAGAACCATGGAATGGTTTGACACAATAAACACAATGCTCACTGAAAATTTCGGAGATTTTGCCCCCCTGTTGGCGGTTGGTATTCTGGGCATGTTCCTGATCCTGCTAACGCTGCCGATTCTGATGAACAAAAAAGAAGACCCACTGGACAAACTGCGTAGAACAAACGCCGCGCAACGCGCGGCGGCAGATTCCAAATCAACGCTTCGCCAATCCCAAGGCACAAAAAAGCTGGACAAATACGCCAACTATCTGGAACCCCAGAACGAAGAGGAGTATTCTGCAATCCGCCTAAAACTGTTGCAGGCAGGCTATTCGTCAAAAACGGCGGTGCGCACCTACTACTTTATGCAATTCATATTGGGCATCGGCTTTTTGGTGCTCGGTACGGTTTACGCCATGACCATCGGCGCCACCGACGAACAAACCACCAAATCAATGATGATGAGCATCCTGATCCCCGGCGTGGTTGGCTATATGGCACCCAAATACTGGGTTACCAAGCGCCAGCAAAAACGCGTAGAGGAAATTATCAACGGCTTTCCCGATGCGCTGGATATGATGCTGGTCTGCGTCGAGGCCGGACAATCTCTGGACCAATCCATCATCCGGGTTGCCGAAGAAATCCGTACAGGCTTTCCGGCATTGGCGGACGAGTTCCAGATTGTCTCCAACGAAATGAAGGCCGGCAAAGACCGGATCAGCGTTTTACGCGACATGTCCGAACGGGTCGGGGTCCCTGATGTGTCCTCATTCGTGACCGTGTTGATCCAGTCGGCCAGCTTCGGGACCTCGGTTTCGGATGCCTTGCGTGTCTTTTCTGCCGAAATGCGCGATAAACGCGTGATGCGGGCCGAAGAAAAGGCGAACAAGTTGCCAACCAAGATGACACTCGCCACTATGTTACTGACACTGCCACCATTGCTGATTATTCTGATTGGCCCTTCGGTTTACGGCATGTCGGTCATGATGGCAGGTGCGAACTTCTAACGGAATGAAACAAAATTGGGTGAGGTTAACACTGCTGATCAGCCTGCTTGCCGCCTGTGGAAACACTGGCGGCCTTGGGCGTTCAAAAGACAGCCCCTATGCACCCAGCGGCCATTCAACCCGCGGAACCTCGGTTGATGGGTTGATCGTCGGACACCGATTGATGGCGGCCGGTGAATACGAACTGGCGCTAAAGGCCTACTATCGTGCCGCCGGAAAACTGGGGCTGAACGCCGACATCTACAGCGCCCTTGGGTCGGCCAATTTAAAACTGGGCCGGCTGGGACAAGCGGAAATTTTGCTGCGCAAGGCCGTCGCCAAAGACGCTACATTTGTGCCAGCCTGGAACAATCTGGGCGTAGTGTTAATGGAACCCGGCAAAACCGGCGAAGCAAAGCTGGTTTTCCAAACTGCCTATGCGCTCGATAGTGGCGAAAGTGACTCCATTCGTGACAATCTACGCTTGGCTATCGCAAAATCAGAAGAAACCGCGTATATTGCCCCAGAAGATGATGTGAATTTCTCATTGGTGCGGCGCGGGAGCGGCGATTACCAGCTTTTATCCACACCATAAAGAACGTCGAGCAGCAAAAAGGACGCAAAAATGCGCCACCCTATTCTTATCCCCCTGTGTCTCGCAGGTGTGTTTGCCATATCCGCGTGTCAAAAGCCCGGTGGTGATACGGTCAGCCGGACGATGAAAGATCTGAACGTCATTGATGAAAGCAATCTGAGCAACATCATGCTTAGCGTTGCCGACCCCGCGCAAGCGGTGCTTTATTTCCGCAAAGCCAGCAAAGACAATCCGGACCGCATCGATCTGCAACGTGGGCTGGCAAAATCACTGATCCGCGCCAAACGCCCCGCCGAGGCCGTGACCGCGTGGGAACAGGTTCTCAAACACGAAGACAACACCAATGAAGACCGCGTCGAGTTGGCAGAGGCCTTGATCCGGTCGGGCGACTGGGGAAAAGCCAAGGCCGCCCTGAACCGCGTGCCGCCAACCCACGAGAGCTATAAGCGTTATCGCCTTGAAGCGATGGTCGCCGACAGCAACAAAGAGTGGAAAAAGGCTGACAGCTTTTATGAAACCGCGAGCGGCATGACCACCAATCCAGGCAACGTCTTGAACAACTGGGGCTACTCCAAACTGACCCGCGGCGATTTCAAAGAGGCCGAGCGCCTGTTCACCGAAGCGCTGGGATATGATAAAACCCTGTTCACCGCCAAAAACAATCTGGTTCTGGCCCGCGGTGCCCAACGCAACTATACGCTGCCCGTCATTCCGATGTCACAAACCGAGCGTGCCCAATTGCTGCACTCGTTGGCGCTGACCGCGATAAAACAGGGCGATGTCACCACAGGAAAAGGTCTTTTGAAAGATGCCACCGACACCCATCCGCAACACTTTGAAGCTGCCGTCCGCTCGCTGAACGCACTCGAAAACAACGTGTCAAACTAATGAGCATCGTCATTTCAGCCGCTAGCGCACTGTGGTTTTTGCCCTTTGCAATCGTGATCTCGATCTGGGTCGCTTATACTGACCTAAAGTTTATGAAAATCACCAACAAGGCGGTCTTTGCGCTGATTGTGGTGTTTCTAATCATCGGATTTTTGACCCTGCCATTTGAGGAATACACATGGCGTATGCTGCATTTTGTGGTGATGTTGGTGATTGGTTTTCTGTGCAGCAGCCTTGGATTTTTGGGGGCGGGTGACGCGAAATTTGCCGCCGCGATCGCCCCGTTTGTGG
Organism: Marinosulfonomonas sp. PRT-SC04; assembly: GCA_001321835.1. The sequence goes on along the minus strand of JPUR01000214.1, from coordinate 8,219 downwards.
CGTGGGGCGATGCTGCAATTATGATGTATATACTGGCGGCGGTTGTCTTGGTTTCGCTGCTAACACATCGCCTATTTCAACGCAGCAAAGCCTTTCGCAAGCTGACATCCGACTGGAAAAGCTGGGACAACAAGGATTTCCCGATGGGGGTCGCGCTTGGCGCAAGCTTGGTTGTCTACCTCGCCCTTGGGGTGGCATACGGGCAATAGAATATAGGCCATACATTCACAGAGCCTGCCAAAATCGGCAGGCTCTGGTCTATTTACGGCGCTATTTCTAGCAAAACATACAGACCTGTGCGCCGAATTTCTGTCAGCGAAATATCATCACGTGCTGCGATCTCCTCCAACACTTGCTTGCGAATACCAGGCACGGCCGGACACAGCGGCACCAGCAAGTAATCCGCAGCATCAAAGCCTGACAGGCCGCCGTAATACCACGGCGCCCCCTGTGGCAATGGCTCAAGATCATTGAACAGCCAATGACTGGAAAACACATCTGCCACGAACAAACGCTTCCCCTTGCTCAGCCCCGCCTGCTGTAAATCTTGCGCGATGACATTGATCCAGCCTGCCAGCCCCATCTCCAGCTCGCAAGCGGGCAAAGGCACCCCCATCAGCATGGCCAAATCATCACGCACCGCGTCCTTAACCAGATGCCCTACTGCGGGGTCATCCATCGGTATCCGTGTCTCGATCCGATGGGTGCGCAGCGTTAAAAACCTGATGTCGTGATGGACGGTATGTTGCGGCAAGATCGGCCGATACCAGTCCTTATTCAGCCCCAAATGCCGATACGGGCTGGTGGCCAAATTAATCATCGACGGCGCCGCCAATGTCAGCGCCACCACCCCGACCACCGTCAGGCCAGCCCGCAAGTTCAAATTCCAACGCCCGAATGCCGCCGCATCGGGCAGCATTGAAAACACCAACACCGCCAACATCACCAGCCATTGCGCATCATTGCCAAAGTTTTGGAAGCTAACATAAATGAAGCTCGGGATCAGAAACAACAACGTCGCCCCACCGGCCCGATCATTGGTTTGGCGCAGTAAAACCATCGCTGAAACCGCGACCACTGTGCCGGTCACATAGGCCGGCGCCAGGATAATGGTGCGTAAGCTCTCGCCGGGTTGCGCGCGCAACTCGGAGCCCGCAACCAGCAACAGATCCCCCAGATAGGCCTGCCAAAATTCAAAACCCGAAAACAGGGTGAGAACAGCAAGAACAGCCACGCCCAAAAATAGTGCGACCCCCAAGGCCTTATAGGTTTTTAGCAGCAACATCCCGATCACAATCGCAGGTGCAAACGCCACAAAATAAGTCATTTTCAACAGCACCAACGCGGCCATGCAAACGCCGATAATACCCCCATCCAGTATCGGATGTTGACGCCCAAGCGCCGGAAGAATTGCCAGCCCAATCGCCACGAATGAAATCGCCCAAGCCCAACGATTGTAATACATCGAAATCGAAATCGTCGGCTCGCCAAGCCCGAACACCAGCGCTGTCGCCAACACCAAAACAGTCGCGCCAAACAGATAGGGCACCCAACCGCGCATCCGGCCAATGCCCACCCACCAAACCGCCGGCAGCAGCACCAGTCCAAGCCCGATCTGCGCATAAAGGATGGCATGACCAACCCCGACCCCCTGCCCCATGAAAAAGGCAATCGGCGCAAAGGCCAGGGCGCCAATCGGCGTCATGAAATCCAAATGCGGCCATTGCCCGGCATCCATCCGAAACACGATTTGCAGCAAATGCAGCGTATCAGCCTCATGTTTGCCAACCAGCAAAGCCCCCTTCATCAGAGCCAAGCCGCCCATCAAACCCAGAACGGTTGCTAAAAATCCGAATAATATTGCAGGATTTGCTTTGTTCATTTCTGCCCTCTTTGGTGCCTTAATGATGGCGATGTGATACCGAAGTTACAATTTGTTATTTTTTTAGCAACATTAGCGGTGAAACATAACATTAGGTATAGGCATCAGCGGTTTTTGTTGTCCATTTGCCATATCCACAGTAGAATTTCGCAAAACATAAAAAGCAGCATACGATAATTACAGGTAGACCAAATGAACATGGAAACAACCGGCGTCCAAGCCCCTCCCGCCCCCAAACGCATGAGCGAGATGCGCCTCTCGATGGTGATGATGCGCGATATTTTACTAAAGACCATGTTCCGGAAAAATCTGGAATTGGTCGCCGAAATCTCTGCCTCAATCTGCTTGCCGGTCCCTGTGACGCAGGAGTTGGTCGATCTGGCGCGCGAACAAAAACTGCTACAGGCCACCGGTACACTGCATGCTGGATCTGGCGGTCAAATGGGCTATCAGCTGACCGATGCCGGCAAAGCCCGCACGCTGGATGCCCTCTCGCAATCGGAATATTACGGCGCGATGCCGGTGCCGCTGGATGTTTACAAAGAACAAGTTAAACGCCAATCAATCCGGAACATCCAGCTCAGCCGCGAGCAATTAACCAGCGCTATGGGGCACCTGATTTTACCTGACGATCTGCTGGATCAACTGGGGCCCGCGGTTAGTTCGGGGCGCTCGGTGTTGATGTATGGCCCACCGGGCAACGGTAAATCCGCCATCTCAAATGGCATCCGTGACGCACTGGGAGATAAGATTTTCGTGCCTCGCGCGCTTGAATACGCGGGCCAAGTGATCACAGTTTATGACCCGATCGTCCACAACGCCGCCGAAGAACAGGTGGATGACCCCAACAGTCTGCGCCGCACCGGCAACCGCTATGACACCCGCTATGTGCGCTGCGAGCGCCCGACCGTTATCACCGGCGGTGAATTGACGCTGGATATGCTCGATTTGGTTTACAATCCAACCGCGCGCACCTATCAGGCCCCGCTTCAGCTAAAATCAACTGGCGGCGTGTTCATCGTCGATGATCTTGGGCGGCAGGCCGAATCTCCACAGGCGCTGATCAACCGCTGGATTGTGCCGCTGGAAGAGGGCAAAGATATTTTGTCGCTGCAATCGGGTGAAAAATTCGAGGTGCCGTTTGACACCTTGGTGATCTTCTCGACAAATTTCCACCCCAACAAGATTTTCGACAAAGCTGCCCTGCGCCGGATTTTCTTCAAGATCAAAATTGACGGCCCATGCCAAGAAGATTTCCTGAAGATTTTCGCCATGGTGGCCCGCAAGAAAAAAATCGCGCTGGACGAGGCCACGCTGGTGCACCTGTTGAAGAAAAAATACCCGACCATTGATAATGTCTATGCCAATTATCAGCCAGTGTTCCTGATCGATCAGATGATCGCAATTTGCGATTTTGAAGACATGCCGCGCCAAATGCGCCCTGACCTTCTGGATCGGGCTTGGGCCAATATGTTCGTCAAAGAAGAGGAAATTATCCACTAATGTCAAATCGTGTACGCATTGATGTGAGCGGCAACATTGCCACTGTCACCCTGACCCGCCCCGAAAAACGCAACGCGCTTGATCTGGATATGATCAACGCTATTGTCAGCGCTGGCGAAGGTTTGGCAACACGCCGCGACATCAGGGCGGTGGTGCTCTGTGGTGACGGGGCCGCATTTTCTGCTGGGCTCGACACCAGCACATTTCAACTGCTGATCGGCGAAGTCGCCAAAGCTGGCGGCGTCATGACCCGCACCCACGGGCTGTCCAACCTGTTTCAACGCACCGCGATGGTTTGGGCCGACTTGCCAATGCCCGTGATCGCGGCGGTGCATGGCTACGCTTTTGGCGGTGCCTTCCAGATCATGCTGGGGGCCGACATCCGCATCGCCGCCCCTGACACAAAATTCTCAATTATGGAGGGCAAATGGGGGCTGGTGCCTGACATGGGCGGCATGGTGTTGATGCACCACCTTGCCCGTGGTGATGTGATCCGCCGCCTGACCTATACCGCCGAAGTGTTCGCGGCCAAGGACGCGCAAAACTGGGGCTTCATCACCGAGATTTCCGATGATCCGTTGGCCCGCGCCACAGCGCTCGCCAACGAAATCGCCGCCCGCAGTCCAGATGCTGTGCACGAGGCCAAGGCATTGATCACCGCCACGCAGGATATGGATGTGGTCGACGCGTTGCTGCTGGAATCAAAAGCTCAAGAGCGTCTGATCGGCAGCCCGAACCAAATCGAAGCCTTGATGGCAGGGTTTGAAAAACGCTCGGCCAACTTCAAAGACTAGGCCGCACGTTATAATTTTTCGTGATCTCGGTGCTTAAACCGTTAACCCTTCAGGCTCATCCAGCCCGTTGGCACGGCAACATGCGGTGACGGTATTGGCCAGCAAACAGGCAATCGTCATTGGCCCGACCCCGCCCGGAACCGGCGTGATCGCCCCTGCCACCTCTGACACCGATGCGAAATCCACATCGCCGACCAGACGGGTTTTCCCTTCACCGCGCTCCGGCGCATCAAGGCGGTTGATCCCTACATCGATCACCGTCGCGCCTTTTTTGATCCAGTCGCCCGGCACCATTTCGGCACGGCCTACAGCGGCCACCACAATGTCAGCACGGCGCACCACATCAGGCAAATCTTTGGTGCGGGAATGTGCAATCGTCACGGTGCAGCTGTCGCCCAACAGCAATTGCGCCATCGGTTTGCCAACGATATTGCTGCGCCCAATCACCACCGCGTTCAGACCTGAAAGTGATCCGTGATGTTCGCGCAGCATCATCAAGCACCCCAGTGGCGTGCAAGGCACCATTGATTTTTGCCCGGTCGCCAGCAACCCGACATTGGAGATGTGAAACCCGTCGACATCCTTGGCAGGATCAATTGAATTGATCACCAGAGCCTCGTTTAAATGCTTTGGCAACGGCAATTGCACCAAAATTCCATGTACAGCAGGATCCTTGTTTAACCGTTCAATCAGCGCCAACAAATCAGCTTCGCTGGTGTCAACATCCAGCTTATGCTCGTAAGAATTCATCCCGACTTCGGTGGTCATTTTGCCCTTGGAGCGGACATAAACCTGAGAGGCGGGATCTTCGCCAACCAATACCACAGCCAAACCGGGCTTGATATCGTGATCGGCTTTTAGACGCGCAACATGCACCGCCACTTTGCCCCGAACCGTGGCCGCAAAAGCCTTACCGTCAATAATCGTCGCCGTCATTTGCCGTCTCCTTAATCAATTCAGGGATTTGCCCAATGTCACTTCTTCGCGCGAAATTGACCACTCGATCATCCCTCGCCAAATCATCTCGACCAGTGCCGCGTCCAGCCCAGCCGCATCAGCATGGGCGCGTACATTTTGCAAAACAGCATCAACCCGCGCATCGATCCGGGCCGGCAGCCCCTCAACCGGCTTCAACACAACCGCGCGGTCAATCAGCGCCGCACGCCGTGCCAACAGCGCCACAATTTGACCGTCCAGCATGTCAATCTCGCCACGCAAGTCAGTCATGTTTTGAAATTCGGTAACGGATCTCACCGCAGGCTCCTTTGGCGCGCCAAGCGCCGATCATACGCTGTTTTTGCGCGGATCGGCGCCCGAAATCAAGCCCCAGTATGAGTGCTAGAACAAGCCCTCGATTTCACCGGCATCATTCAGCCTAATGTTTTGGGCCGCGGGTTTACTGGGCAAGCCCGGCATCGTCATAACGTCCCCACAAATCACCACCACAAATCCGGCACCGGCAGATAAACGGACTTCGCGGACCGGAATGGTGTGACCGGTCGGCGCCCCGCGCAGGCTGGGATCCGTGCTAAAGGAATACTGGGTTTTCGCCATGCAGACCGGCAGATGGCCGTAACCTGCCTCCTCCCATGCCTGCAATTGATCGCGGATTTTCTTGTCGGCAATCACCTCGGATGCATGGTAAATCGAATGCGCAATACACTCGATTTTTTCCATCAATGGCAGATCATCTCTGTAAAGGGTTACAAACTTGCTGACGCCACTGTCGGCAATTTCAGCCACCCTCGTGGCCAGTTCTTCAGCGCCTTTGCCACCAAATTCCCAATGGCGGCTCAAAATTGCCTCGGCCCCTTGGGACGCAACGTAATCCTGTATCGCCTGAATTTCAGCTTCGGTATCGGTGACAAAATGGTTGATCGCCACCACCACCGGCACCCCGAAGGATTTCATATTGCCAATGTGACGGCCAAGGTTCGGACAGCCATCCTTAACCGCCTGAACGTTTTCCGGCCCCAGCTCCTTGCGCGCCACGCCGCCGTTCATTTTCATCGCCCGAACTGTCACCACCAGAACAATCACATCTGGCGCCAGCCCAGCCTTACGGCATTTGATATTCATGAACTTTTCAGCCCCGAGATCAGCACCAAAGCCAGCCTCGGTGACAACATAATCGGCCACCCGAAGTGCTGTGTTGGTGGCAATCACCGAGTTACAACCATGCGCAATATTGGCAAACGGGCCACCATGCACAAAGGCCGGATTGTTTTCCAGCGTCTGCACCAGATTGGGCTGCATCGCATCCTTTAACAGCACGGTCATCGCACCATCGGCCTCAATATCGCGGCAATAAATTGGCTCGCGTTTGCGAGTGTAGGCAACGATGATATCGCCCAGACGTTTTTCCAAGTCCTTAAGGTTATTCGACAAACACAGGATTGCCATCACTTCCGACGCCACGGTGATGTCAAAACCGGTCTGACGCGGGAACCCGTTGGCCACACCGCCAAGCGAAGTCACAACATCGCGCAGCGCACGATCGTTCATATCGAGAACCCGCTTCCAAACCACGCGACGCTCATCAATTCCCAGCGCGTTGCCCCAGTAAATATGGTTGTCGATCATCGCCGACAAAAGGTTGTGCGCCGAAGTGATCGCGTGGAAATCACCGGTGAAATGCAGGTTCATTTCCTCCATCGGCACCACTTGAGCATAGCCACCGCCAGCGGCGCCGCCCTTCATGCCAAAGCACGGCCCCAAGGAGGCTTCGCGGATACAAAGCGCTGCTTTTTTACCAATCTGGTTCAAACCATCGGTCAGACCAACCGTGGTGGTGGTCTTGCCCTCGCCCGCCGGTGTCGGGTTGATCGCGGTCACAAGGATCAGTTTGCCTTTGGGGTTCCCCATCACGCTCTCGATGAATTCCTGACTGATCTTGGCCTTGTCGTGGCCATAAGGCAGCAGATGTTCAGTGGGAATGCCAAGCTTGGCGCCAATTTCCTGAATAGGTTTTTTGTTGGCTTCGCGGGCAATTTCAATGTCGGACTTAAAATTCATTTCTACGTATCCTTTGAGAGGTCATGGCGTCTGTATTTCAGACAACCTTACAAGAGCTACAATGGATCAACAGAGTAAATCCGACATTTCTGAACGCAGAATCGTCGCATTGCAAATCCATCAGAAGCCGCGCGCATACCCCAAATGTGGCCACGCAGGTTGGTCCGGAATATGTAGTATGAATTCGTCACCCAGACGCAACATTCCTTCGTGTTCAACCCACCCGGTAACGCCGCGCAAGCCTTTGGCGGCGAGTTTGAAGGCACGCCCCTTGTCGGGAAAATCCTCGTTGATCACCTTGGCAGGCAGGTGGCAGGGGCGGTTTTCCATGTCGATCACCAGCGCCACACCCGGAGTTAACCGCAGAAGTTGGTGACGGAGATCATCAGGCGGCGCTTTTGGTTTGTTTTTCGATTATCTCGATCCCGTCGGAGAATGTGACGCCTTGAATGAGTTTTGGCAATTGGTTTTTGCCCCTCAATTTTAGCCATCGTTTCTCAGCCTCTTTTATGAGCTTAAAGACCATCACCATGGCAGTGTTTCGTTTCAGGCAGCCCTTGGTTCTCTTGGTTCTGTGGCGGACGGTTGCAAAGGTGCTTTCAATAGGATTTGTGGTGCGGATGTGTTTCCAGTGCTCGGCGGGAAAATCAAAGAATGTCAGGAGTGCATCCCGATCTTTTTTCAGACAGGCGACAGCTTTTTCGTATTTGACCTGGTATTTTGCACAGAAGAGGTCGAAGGCTTTTCCGGCATCATCCTTGGTGTCCGCCATCTATAACCTGACAGGGCATGCGAGCATGCCCGAGAAGGCAGATTTCATGCAAATCAGCCTTTGCCTTTGCTTGCAGGGCTTTGGGCATTTTATTGAGGATATTTGCGGTTTTGTGAACCCAACAACGTTGTCCTTTTGTCTGGGGAAAGACCTCTCGCAATGCCGCCCAAAACCCCAAAGCGCCATCACCTACCGCAAGTTTAGGTGGGGTATTCAGGCCACGGGCCTTTAGATCAAGGAGTAGTTCACGCCA
>JPUR01000213.1 GCA_001321835.1 Marinosulfonomonas sp. PRT-SC04 | reverse complement strand
CCGCCTAAAGAGTAACGGAGGCGCGCGAAGGTTGGCTCAGACCGGTCGGAAATCGGTCGTTGAGTGCAATGGCAGAAGCCAGCCTGACTGCGAGACTGACAAGTCGAGCAGAGTCGAAAGACGGCCATAGTGATCCGGTGGTCCCGAGTGGAAGGGCCATCGCTCAACGGATAAAAGGTACGCCGGGGATAACAGGCTGATGGTGCCCAAGAGTCCATATCGACGGCACCGTTTGGCACCTCGATGTCGGCTCATCTCATCCTGGGGCTGGAGCAGGTCCCAAGGGTACGGCTGTTCGCCGTTTAAAGAGGTACGTGAGCTGGGTTTAGAACGTCGTGAGACAGTTCGGTCCCTATCTGCCGTGGGTGTAGGATACTTGAGAGGAGTTGCCCCTAGTACGAGAGGACCGGGGTGAACGTTCCACTGGTGGACCAGTTGTCATGCCAATGGCAGTGCTGGGTAGCTATGAACGGACAGGATAACCGCTGAAGGCATCTAAGCGGGAAGCCCCCCTCAAAACAAGGTATCCCTGAGAGCCGAGGTAGACCACCTCGTCGATAGGCCAGAGATGTAAGCGCGGCAACGCGTTCAGTTGACTGGTACTAATTGCTCGATAGGCTTGATTTGATCCAGTAAAAGCAAGACTTGCTTTATCTGAATTGAAGCATACTACACATATACACAACATACACGATCAGGATAGTTGCGATGCGGATCGCACTGATGTTTGAATTTCTTTCTTGGTTTGGTGGTTATAGCACAAGTGAAACACCCGATCCCATCTCGAACTCGGCAGTTAAGCACTGTTGCGCCAATGGTACTGCGTCTTAAGGCGTGGGAGAGTAGGTCACCGCCAAGCCTAGTAAGAAATTCAAACGTATCTCTCTTTCGATATCTCCTCAGGACTACAATTAAATCTGAGGTGCGCTTTGGCGCGGGATGGAGCAGCCCGGTAGCTCGTCAGGCTCATAACCTGAAGGTCGTAGGTTCAAATCCTACTCCCGCAACCAAAATATACACAACATTATCAACAGCTTACATACCACCTTCGGGTGGCTATTCGCGTTGGCGAAACCCCCATTGCTACGCTGTTGCTACAAATCTAACCGTTTCCGACTGGATTCGGACGCAGCAGCGACAAGGGGCGGATTGCAGCCGGTCGCTGCGGTCTGCGCCGATGACCACTTTGTGTGTAGCTCGTGACCTGCCCCCCGAGGCTCCCTCATTCATAACGAGAGTTTGCGGGTATGGACTTCATAATCTGTGGTTGGGTTTTGGGCAAGCGCGGAGCCGTCAAATTGCTCAAGCGCTCGACGCGCTTCTGCGGGGGTCTGATTTGCCAGCGATGAATACGGTCTGACCATTGCCCAGCAGGGTATTGCGCAGCAATGCACGAGAGGGGTTGTTGTAATCGTATCGCCAGAGGGCAAGCTTCCGGCGCACATCATCTAACGTATCGAAGATCTCCTCATTCAACAGCTCGTCCCGAAAACTGAATAGCCCCTAGATTTGTAGACACCTTGCTTGGTAATTTTGGAAGCAAGGAGGACGTTATGTCCAGAACAAGATTTACAGATGAGTTTAAGCGCGATGCGGTCGCGCAAGTGATCGATCGAGGCTATGCGGTCAGCGAGGTTGCCGAGCGATTGGGGATCAGCACAAAGTCGCTTTACACATGGAAGGGACAGCTTTCCCAATCAGCGAAAGGAGCCAAGATTGATACCGGTCAAAGCCGTGAGATCCGACACCTAAAAGCGGAGCTAATCCGGGTCACTGAGGAGCGTGACATTCTAAAAAAGGCCACCGTGTACTTCGCCAAGGATGCAAAATGAGGTACGCGTTTATTGAAGAGCATCGCCCAGTGTTTTCGGTCCGTGCGATGTGCCGGTGTTTGCGCATTCATCCCAGCGGTTTTTATGCATGGCTGAAGGAACCACTCAGCAAAAGGGCGAAGGAAGACAAGCGTCAAACTGATTTGATTAGAGATGCATGGAAAGACAGTGGCAAGATTTATGGGTATC